>DAOWCB010000104.1 GCA_030633795.1 Candidatus Aminicenantota bacterium
GTCCATCGTTTTCCGGGGAGCACCCACGTAACCGGTGGATATAATCTGATCATCACGGATGATGATGGCCCCGATGACTCGCCTGAAGCAGGTGCTTTTACGAGATACCTCCCTGGCGATGTTTAAATAGTATTCATCTTTGGACAGTTTCCTGGGCGTCATAGGAATTCCTCCAATTTATTTCGTAGTTCCTCAATAGTGCTGTCATTGATTATCGTGTGGTCTGCCATTTCCATACAAGCAAGAAGCTGTTGGCTTTTCTCATCTGTGCCCATCTCTTCGGCTTCTTTAGCTATAAATTCCTCAAGGCTGGAGACCGACTCCTTCCTTCCTCTTGTTTTGACCCTTTCGAATCGAAGTTCTGTGGGAGAATCGATGGCAAGGAGCGTAAAATTGTCTTGATTTTGAAAAAACTCCACTTCTTTGGGATTGCGAATGCTGTCTATCACGGCTTTCTCTTTGATTTTTTTTGCCACACAGCGGGCCAGGATATCAGGAGAAAATTGTTGACGCATAATATTTCCCATCCTGATCAGATTGTTGCGTGTGATCTCTTGATTTTCCTTGCGCAGTTCCTCGCGAATAACGTCGGATAAGGAGAAGTATGCGTAGCCTTTCTCCACAAAAAAGGAAGCCGCTTCCCCTTTCCCTGCGCCGTTAGTTCCTGTTAATCCTATGAGAGAGGTTTTTTTATTCATATTCTTTCTGGTTCTTTCTGGATTCGTGCGGAGAACATAACATATCCAAAAAGGTTTGGTCAATATCAAAAGAAATGGGAAAGCTTCATCCCTATTTTCGAAAATAGCGGGAAGAGCTTTTGATGAAGTTGACCAGAGAGCTGCCTTCCTGTATGCGTTTCAAAAAAGGCATAAGCGAAAAAAGAGCTTTTAGCTTTTCTTTGATGCGGCGGTGGTGAAACAGAACCGCGGATTTGCTAAGCAGGGGCATCAATCCGCTGTCATACGGAAACCACCAGAGCTGTTTCTTTCTGTTGAGAAAATCGAAGCTTATGAACTTTATGTTCACTAAACGCTGAAGACCGAACGGGCCGTGGGATCGGCCCATTCCTGTTTGTTTGATGCCTCCCCAGATAGCTGCGGGTTCGATGAAAGAAAACATATGATCATTCACCGTTATGGATCCGGTTTCTATCCTCTCTGCCATCCATGCTGCCATTTTTTTGCTTCTTGTCCAAACAGAAGCTGTGAGCCCGAGAGAGCTATCGTTTGCCAGGGAGATAGCTTCTTCGGGATCGGAAAATGTCATGATAGGGAGGGTCGGGCCAAAGGTTTCTTCTGTCATTATTTTCATCGTGTGATTGACACCTGAAAGCACGGTGGGATTTATGAAGTAGCCGGGAAGGTTTGTTTTGTTTTTGCCCCCGAACAGGATTTCGGCTCCCTTGTCCCGGGCGTCTTGGATGTGATCCTTGACAGTTTTTAACTGGGAGAGTGTAGCCATCGGGCCCATTTCCACTCCCTGATCGACCGGATTTCCGACTTTGATTTTTTTTGTGAGTTCTACCACCCTTTGGGTGAATTTATCCGCGATCTCTTTGGCAACGTAAACTCGCTCGATCGATCCGCAGCTCTGGCCGCAGTTCATGAAACCGGCCCACACGGCTCCGCGGGCAGCCCTTTCGATGTTGGCATCGACGCAGACCACCATCGGATCTTTTCCCCCCAATTCAAGGGAAAGGTTGGTCAAGTTCCGGCTGGCCAGCTCCATGATTCTTTTTCCAGTGGAAACGCTCCCAGTGAACATGATCGTTTGGACATCGGGAGAGGAGATCATTTCTTCGGCTTGGGGAATTTTGCAGTTGATGATATTGAATACCCCAGGAGGAAGGCCAGCTTCAGTAAATATTTCACCCACCATCAGGCCTGTGAAAGGGGTTGAGGAGGAAGGCCTGAGGATGACAGTGTTTCCAGCCGAAAGAGCACTCAACACATCATAGATGGCGATGATAAACGGAAAATTCCATGGAGAGATGATCAAGGTTGGTCCCAACGGCTCGAATCGAAAGGAACTTTTTTTGTTAAAAAAAAGAGAAACCGAATGTTTCACCGGGTGGGGGCGAAGGAGACTTTTTAGTTTTCGGGTATAGTAGTCCAAAGCCCCGAGGCTGGCGAAAATCTCACTGGAATATGATTCTGGATGGGGTGATCCTTTTTCCAAGGTTATCAAGCGGGCGGCGTCCTCGCCTTTTTGCAAAAGGATTTCTTTGGCGTTGCGGAAGATTTTTTGTTTGGCGGAAACAGGCAAGGTTTTCCATTCAGGAAAGGCTTGCTTGGCGGCCTGGATGGCTGATTGACAGTCTCGGGTGGATGCCAGCGAGACTCTGCCGACCAGTTCCAGTGTTGCGGGATTCAGTGAATCTTTTTTATGGGAAGTTTGAATCCTCTTGCCGTTGATAATCAGGTTTCCGTCCAGAGTCATTTGAAGCTTCCTTTGAATAGTCTCCTCATCCAACAAAAGAAAAGGTAGGGATAAGCATCGATGATTAGGTCCAGCCGGAACATCGGATTGATTATGCCTGTTTTGAGAAACATCCAGAGGACAAGGTCCTTGTGTTTTGGGGGACATCCGTTAATACGGCGGATTTTCTTGGCTTCGAGGCGTCCCTGGACCAAGGAACATGTGCCTATGATCAACACACGATCTGCGGAAATATCCCCTGAGTATTTCCCGATGACAGCCGTCCAAGCCGGAAGTTTATTCCAAAGTTTTGGCTTTCTGTCTTTTATCATGTACAGCCAGTCCAAGAAGACTCCATGGCAACCCCCAGTGCAGTAAGGCTCTCCTATCAGGACCTTGAACCCACAGTCCACTTCATCCACCCGGATGAATCCGGTCTTCAAGTCTTTTGTTTTATCCTGTATTTCTTGAAGAGATATGTCTCCTTTGATGTTTATTTCGGCTAGGTCCAACGGGCCGTACCCTCTTTCATGAGCCAGCCGCAGATGGGGTATTTTGTGCGGATCGAGGTGGAACATGCGGGCACAAACCGAGTCATGAGCCACGGGATTCGTGGCCATTACGATAAGGCCCAACGGATATCCATGTTGCGTGAATTGGTTTCCTCCGATGGATATTTCCACCGCATCTGTGGCGATGAAGTCGGGATGACCGACTTCCAAAAGATCGACGATTTTTTCGTCGAGATGACAGTTGTGGTTCCACATCCGTTCTCTGTCGCAAAGGATCCCGATGTTGAGTTTGATGGCGGCTGTCAGTCCATGGGTCAAGGAGTTGCTTTTGAGCTTGGGAGTATAGATCAGGAGGTCGTTATCGACTATTTCCCGGGAGGTTGTGATATGGCTGTGGATTTGTCCCTTTTGGAGGAGGATTTTTTTCTTTTTTGCTTCTTCTATCGGACGAAGTTTAATATTGTGTTTTTTTTTAAGTGAAAAATAGCCGGCTCTCCGGAACATCCGCGATGTAGGTATGCCTGCTCCGCACTTTTCCGCAATCGTGATTTTGGGTACAGGATTCCTGTCCTCATGTAGAACCTGGATCAGGCCGTCAAGGAATTCTGACCGGGTATAGGCGGAAGGGGCGATCCTGTGGTGGACCATGACAACATTGGGTTTGATGGTGATATTGGAATATTGCGATCCGGTGAGGCCAAATTCTTCGAGACCTTCTCGAATAACTTTTTTTATGCGGGAGGGATCGTAATCCGGAACGGCACGGAGGTAAACTTTCTCTCCCATCCTATCCAGCGAGGTCGTCTTCTGTGTCCTCTTTTTTCTTTTTTCCTTTCTTCTTGCCAAAGACTAGGGCTATGAGAATGCTCAAACCATACAGGGCGAGCATCGGGAATGCAATGATGCTTTGAGTCATCCAATCTGGAGGTGGTGTGATGATGGCTGCAATCACAAAGATAAAAAGAACGGCATACTTAAAGTTTTTCACCATCCATCTGGCTGTTAGAATTCCCATCCGGGAAAGGAAAAAGGACAGGGTGGGGAGTTCGAACACGATGGCAATACCCAAGAGGACTCTTAAGGCCAAGCTGAAATAATCATTAGCCGTGATGACTGGTTCGAACTCTGTGCCCATGCTCAGAAAGAACCGGCAGGCAAACGGAAAAACGACAAAGTAGCCAAACACGGCCCCAGCCGAAAAAAAGATGGTGGTTAAGATCACAAAAGGTACGACGTATTTTTTTTCTTTCCGGTAGAGGCCAGGGGCAATGAACATCCAAATCTGGTAAAAAATAAACGGCGAACTGAGGAACAAAGAAGCAAGAAAGGAGACTTTGATGTAGAGCATGAACGGGGCGGTGAGTTTGATAAAGGTGAGTTTGGTTCCCACGGGTAGGTACTGAGTGACGGGCCGAGCCAAAATTTCGAACAGTTCTTTGTGAAAAAACCAGGCAGGGACGATGCCGACAAACAAAGCGATGAATGAGTAAAAAAGGCGTTTCCTGAGGTCTTCAAGATGTTCGAGGAAGGTCATCTCGTCAGGAGAATTTTTTCCCTTCCTCATCCTCTCCCACTTGTTTGTTGATCTCTTTTTTTATGTCTTTGAATTCCTCGGCATTGATCTCTTCTTCGATTTTTTCTTTGATCTCATCGGAAGTCTTGCGGAATTCTCGCAGGGCTTTGCCGATGGACCTTCCGACTTCAGGTAATTTTTTGGGGCCAAACACAAGAAGAGCTATGACCAGTATAACCAGCAATTCTGGGAATCCGATATTTCCGAACATTATCTTACTTAAATTAATTCGAGAATGATAAGAAACTATAGCCTCTTGGTGAGAATAAGTCAACTTTTTTGCTCTGGCCAAATGTTTGAGTTTTAAACTCAAGATACAAATTATCAAAGTAATCCATGTCTGACTCCTGGACATTCCCTCAGGGCTTTGCTATCATCATATTTTAACAAGAACCATGAGATACAAGGGATTTATCTTTGTTTTACTGTTTTTTGTGCTGGCCTCTACCCCTGCTTGGGAAGAAGATGTCTGGAACCTCTCAATGAACAAGATTTCAGCGATCGTCAACTTGATCGACCAGAATTATTTTGAATCCGTGGATCATGAAGAGCTTGCCTTTTCCTCGATAAAAGGGATGCTTCAGACATTGGATCCCCATTCCTACTTTTTGGATCCTCGCCACTTTGATAGGATGAGAGAAGAATACAAAGGGAAGTATTACGGTTTGGGAATCCTTATTCAGAAGCAGGACAAGCGTCTTGTCGTGATATCTCCCATTGAGGGCGGGCCAGCCTACAGGTTGGGAATCCGTTCGGGGGATGTCATTTCTCACATCGAAGGAGATACAACAGAACCCATCACGTCCACCGAAGCAATGATGAGATTGCGAGGTCCAAAAGACACCGAAATAACAATAACGATAGTCCGCGATGGGTGGGAAGAGCCTTTTGATGTGACGATCGTACGAGAAGAGATTGCCCTCTATAGCGTTCAGTATGCCTTCATTCTCCAAGACGATATCGGTTACATCCGTATCCGGAATTTTGCCGAGACCACAACGAGAGAATTCGAAGAAAAAATGGCCTTGTTGAGCGGGCAGGGAATGAAAAAACTCATTCTCGATCTTCGGAATAATGGTGGGGGAACCTTCCTGCAATCGATCGAGTTATCCGACGAATTTTTACCGGAAGGAACCTTGGTGGTTTCCATCAAAGGCAGAAATCGTTATATGGA
>DAOWCB010000067.1 GCA_030633795.1 Candidatus Aminicenantota bacterium
CGAACGGATCTCTGCTATTCCACCTGTTATTATTGGGATTATGGATTCCTCATCCCAATCTTTGAGCATTCGGCGGGTTCTTTCCTCCGATTCCTTGAGTTTTGAGAAGATCTCTTCCAGTTTATCTGTCAATTCTTCGTATTTTTTCTTAAGCTCCTCCAGTTTTTCTTTTGGGTATTTTCCCTCTCTGACCATGATATCCAGCTGATTAAAAGGAGTGGGTTTCTCTTCGATTACCGGGATGAGGTCGGGCTTGACAAACATGCCCATTTGGACCTGAATGACAGAAAAGCCTTCCTGGGCGACCTTCTCTTCGAATGCCTTAAGAATCTTTTTTTGAATTTTTTGCTGGCTCTCGACGATTTCATCTCTTTTTTCTGTGTAGTACTTGCTCTTCAAAAGTTCAGGGATGTTGGATTTGAGCATCCCGATAAGAAGCTCCATGGCTTCTTTGACATGTTTGCCTTGCGCAGCGGGAAGAATGATGAGAGTGGGCTCATCTGGATTTTTAAAATTGTTCACATACAGAATATCATCCGGTTTCTCCTCTTCCTTGCGCATTTTTTCGAGGAGCTGTTTTATGGTCGTTGTTCGTCCTGTCCCGACCATTCCGGTAACAAAGATGTTGTAGCCGAGGCTGTGGATGTCTAGACCTGTCTGAATGGCTTTTAAAGCCCGTTCTTGGCCGATGATCCCCTCGCAAGCTTTACATTCATCGCTCGATTCAAAAGGAATTTTTTCTGGGTCAAGTGTCCAAGACAGCCTATCGGGAGTGAGTTCCTTAAAACCTGTCGCTTTTTTCATCTGTTTATCCTCCATCCATCTATCCTGAACTATTCATAAAAATGCCGATGCTTTTTTTACTTCAGCAATATCAGGATGTTATCCTGATATCACTGAAAATGAAAAAAATTCATTTTTAAGAGTACCATTCTTTCGAGTTTATATAAACCTTAATGTTAGAGTTGGCAGGATCGGCATCGGCATTTTTTACCCTTCGGGCGAGCCGATCTCACTGCATCTGATTCGTTGCGGTCCATTTGCAGTACACTTGTACAGCAGCATGGACCGACGTCTCGCATCTGCAGCAAGCTTGGCTTGTGAATAATCCAGGATATAATGTCATGTAAATTATTTTGTAGCACAATTTTCTTTTAATGTAAAATGGGGACGTCCCCATTGAATTATTGAATTTAAAGACCTATATCTGTTAAAATAGGAAAAATTTCCGAGGAAGCAAGAGTGAACAACATTTGCATAGAAAGAGTTACAACGCATAAAGACCGGAAGGTATTTGTGTATTTTCCCTGGAAAGTCTATAAAAATGACCCTAATTGGATTCCTCCCCTAGTCCTGGATTTCAAGGAAAAAATAAACAAGGAAAAGAATCCTTTAAATAAGGAGGAATTGTGGATTATGTGAATGTGCAACTTCGAAAGGAAGCTCCTCTTGGCTGGATAATCATCAAACGGCCGGACAAACTGAATGCGCTGAATGCTGAAACGATCAGAGAGCTGTATTCCGCCTTCATGTCCCTTCGTGATGATCCTGAAATCAAGAGTGTGATCCTGACAGGATCAGGTGATAAAGCCTTTGTGGCAGGAGCAGATATCAGTGAATTGGCCAGGCTGGATCAAGCATCCGGAAAAGACTATGTGCTGGAAGGTCAGGAACTTACAAAATTGATAGAGAATTACAGAAAACCAGTCATCGCTGCCATCAATGGTTATGCTTTAGGCGGCGGAACAGAACTCGCCCTGGCCTGTCATATCCGGATTGCATCGGAAAATGCCAAGATGGGACAGCCCGAGGTGAAACTGGGTTTGATTCCTGGCTTTGGGGGCACACAAAGATTGGCCCGGTTGGTTGGAAAGGGAAAAGCCATGGAGCTTGTCCTCAGCGGAAAGATGATCGATGCCCAAGAAGCATTGGCCATCGGTCTAGTCAATAGTGTCGTACCCCAAAGTGATCTGGTATCCACATGTGAAGTCTTAGCCAGGGAAATGATAGCGAATGCCCCCCTGGCTCTGGAATATTCCATCCGTGCTATCAATGAAGGATTGGACAAAAGCCTGCCCGAGGGTTTGCTCCTTGAAGCAGAACTCTTCGGCACTGCCTGTTCCTCAGAGGATAGCGATGAAGGAACAAAGGCCTTTCTGGAAAAAAGAAAGGCCAATTTTCAAGGAAAATGAGGGAGAAATAAAATGGAAACTTACCAGGGAAAATTGCAAGCGGCTGGCCTTAAGATCGGCATTGTTCTCAGCCGGTTTAACCAGTTTATTTCAGAAAGACTGTTGGAAGGAGCACTGGATGCTCTTCGTAAGATAGGGGCAGAAGAGAAGGATATCTCCATCTATAAGGTCCCTGGTTCTTTTGAAATCCCAGTCCTGGCAAAAAAACTGGCAAAAGCAGGGAAAGTCGACGGCATTCTTTGCTTAGGAGCATTGATCAGGGGGGATACTCCGCATTTCGATTTCCTGAGTGCAGAGGTCACAAAGGGATTAGCCCAGATTGCCATGGAAGACGGGATTCCAGTCAGCTACGGGATACTGACTGTGGATACGATCGAGCAGGGCATAGAAAGAGCGGGAACAAAAGTCGGCAACAAAGGTTATGATGCCGCTTTTGCTCTTGTGGAAACGCTGAGCCTGTTAAAGGAATCTGGGCTTGATTGAACGATACCTTTATGGGTAAAAGACGGAAAGCCCGAGAAAGTACGCTTCAGATTCTTTTCCAGTTGGAATTTGACAACACCAAACCGGAAGAAGTTTTTGATTCTTTTTGGAAGAACAAAAGGGCCACAAAAGAGATTAAGGAGCACAGTCAATGGCTTGTGGACAAAATCACGTCTCATCGTGAAAACATCGACCACCTCATTCAATCCGTTTCTGCGAACTGGCGTATATCTCGGATGGCTATCGTGGACCGCAACATCTTGCGGATGGCAGTCTGCGAACTTTTGTACGAAGAGAGTCTTGCCCCTGCGATTGTTATCAACGAAGCCATAGAAATTGCAAAAAAGTACAGCAGCGAGGACGGAGCTACTTTTGTCAACGGGATATTGGATGCCGTTAGAAAAGAAATTCAGGCGATGAAAAAAGCGCCTGAGGAAGAAAAAGATGTCTGATACAAAAAATAAATCCAAAAAGATCGATCAGGAGATTGCTCGTGAACAGAAAATGGAAAAACTGGTACAGGAGGGAATAGACCTCTTTCCTCACAATGTCTCCATTTCCCATACCATCATGGATGTCCTCACAGATTATTCCGAGATTTCCTCAGAAGAACTGGAGGAGAAAAAAATTGAGGTTTTTGTGCCGGGAAGGATCATGTCTATCCGCAAGATGGGCAGGGCGACGTTCTTTCATATCGGGGACAGCAAAGGAAAACTGCAAGTTTACCTGCGAGAGGATAAGGTGAGTGAACAAAGCTACACAGTGTTCTCTTTTGTTGATATCGGAGATATGCTGGCAGTCAAGGGCATTCTGTTTAAAACGAGGACCGGAGAGCTTACTATAATGGCCGAATCTTTTGTGTTTTTGGCCAAATGCTTGCATCCCCTGCCAGAGAAGTGGCATGGCCTGCAAGATGTGGAGCTCCGCTACAGAAAACGCCATCTTGATTTGATCATGAATCCTGGAGAAAGCGATGTTTTCAGGCTCAGGAGTTCAATCATGGGCCACATCAGAAAATTCTTTGATGAAAGGGGTTTTATCGAAGTCGAAACCCCAATGATGCAATCCATTCCTGGCGGGGCTCTGGCACGGCCGTTTAAAACCTTTCACAATGCTCTTGGGATGGACTTGTATTTGCGTATCGCGCCGGAATTGTATCTCAAAAGGCTGATCGTGGGGGGCTTGGAGCGCGTTTATGAGATCAATCGGAATTTCCGTAACGAAGGAATTTCTTCCGAACACAATCCGGAATTCACGATGTTGGAATGGTACCAGGCCTACAGCGATTATTATGTCATGATGGATATGACCGAAGAATTGATCTGTTACCTTGGAGAAACTCTGTTAGGAAACGATGAAATTTCTTTCGGGGAACATAAGATTTCGTTGAAAAGACCTTGGAAGAGAATAAAATTTATGCAGGCTTTACGCGAGTACAGCGGTCTTGCCCCGAATAGGTTTGATGATACGGCAGGGATTTTGGAATTGGCTTCCAGGCTTGTGCCGGATAGCAAATCTCTTTCTCTCGGGAAAGCGCTGGACATAATTTTTGATAAAAACGTGAAACATCAACTCATCCAACCGACTTTTATCACCAATCCTCCCAAAGAAGTTTCCCCTTTGGCCAAGGCCGCAAAGGATAACCCCGATGAGGCCGAAAGATTCGAACTCATCATCGCAGGGATGGAGATCGCCAATGCCTTCAGCGAGTTAACCGATCCTGAGGAGCAGAGGAGGAGATTTGAACAGCAGGCTGAAGAGAGGAAAAAAGGGGATGACGAATCGCACATGATCGACTTGGATTACATCCAAGCTTTGGAGTACGGCATGCCTCCTACAGGAGGGGAAGGGATCGGGATCGACCGGCTTGTCATGATATTGGCCAATAAAAAATCCATAAGGGAAGTCATCCTGTTTCCGCTTCTCCGACCGAAACAGTAACCCTGAATAATTCAGGAAAAAAGATGTACACATGAATTTTGAACTGTTCGTTGCCAGGCGATATCTGACGGCCAAGCGGAAGCAGGCGTTTATTTCCGTGATCACCTTCATCTCCACCTTGGGGATAGCCATAGGCGTTATGGCCCTAATTATCGCTATCGCCCTTATCACGGGTTTTCAGGACGATGTTCAGGATAAAATACTGGGGTCGACCGCTCACCTCATGGTTCAACATTATCTCGGGGAAGGTTTAAGCGATTACTCTCAACTAATAGAAAAGTTGGAGGCCGATGAAGAGGTGATCAATGTCTCTCCTATTGTTTATGATTATATTCTGCTAACTGGGCCGTATAAAAATTCTCCTGGTGTTCTCAGGGGAATCGAGTTTGACCTGGAGAGGGAATCTACTAAGTGGCTCCAGGACCTGCAGGGCCGCCTCCCTGAGCCTGACGAAAAAATACCCGGCATTTTGCTGGGTCGGGATCTGGCTTTGAATACCGGAGCAGGTATCGGTGATCAGGTGAATGTTTTAACCCCATCCTTCCGGCTTTCACCCACTGCCCTGATCCCCCGGCAGAAAAGATATATGGTCACCGGCATCTTCCGCACCGGGCTGTATGAATTTGACAATACAACAGCTTTGGTTTCTCTGGAAGCCGCACAAAAATTATTCAAGTTGGGAGATAAAATTAACCTTCTTCAGATTCGTATCAGCAATATTTTTCGCGCCGAGGAGGTGGCTGATCGTATCAAAAATGTCCTGCCTGCAGAGACCTATGTCACAACCTGGATGGAGATGAATAAGCCGCTTTTTTCTGCCTTGAAACTGGAGAAACAACTTCTATTTTTGACTATCACACTCATTGTTATCGTGGCTGCTCTAAACATTGTGGCCACTCTCATTTTGATGGTCATGGATAAAACCAGGGAAATAGGAATCCTTATCGCTATGGGCGCAACGGCGAAAAATATTAGGAAAATATTTTTCTTCCAAGGTGCCATGATCGGGATCATCGGAACGGCTACCGGAACCGCCTTGGGTTTGTTTTGGAACTGGCTGGCAAACACGTTTGAACTCATTAAAGTCCCCGTGGATATTTATCATATCGCCTATGTGCCGTTTCGTCTGAAATTTCTTGACCTTGCTTTGATTATCGGGATTGCCCTGCTGATCAGTTTTCTTTCGACACTCTTTCCTTCCCACAGGGCGTCTAAAATCGATCCCGTGGTGGCATTAAAATATGAATAACATACTCAAGACAGAAGATCTGGGCAAGGAATATCCCTTGCCCAAAGGCACGCTCTGTGTTTTCGATAAATTGAATTTTGAGCTTGAAAAAGGAAAGATTGTTGCGATCATGGGTGTTTCGGGTGTCGGAAAGACAACCTTCCTCAACCTTATCGCCGGACTTGATACCCCTACGAGTGGGAATGTTTTTCTCGATGGGGAGGATGTGTTCCGACTGAGCAAACGGGATAGAGCCTGCATAAGAAATAGTAAGATCGGCTTTATCTTTCAATTCTACCACCTTCTTCCCGAATTCACGGCTGTGGAAAATGTGGCATTCCCGCTCATCATAGGGGGAGTCGAAAAAAAACAAGCTTTTGCGAGGGCTTTCAAACTCCTTCAGGAGGTGCTATTGGAGGAGAAAGCGGACCTCCACCCTGGTAAACTATCGGGTGGAGAGCAACAGAGAGTGGCCATCGCAAGGTCCTTGATCAACGAGCCAAAGCTGCTGCTGGCCGATGAGCCGACCGGAAACTTGGATTGGAAAACAGGCCAGAGCATTTTAGAACTCATTCGTTCCCTCCACTCCGTAAAAGACCTCTCCTCGATTATCGTTACGCACAATGAAAGAATCGCTGATTTTTGTGATAAGGTTTTTTTAATGGAGAGAGGGCAGTTGAAACTTTTATCCCGCCTCTAGAGTTTTAATTACGTTGGGCAAAATTATCAGAGTCAAAGTTTGCTCCAAATCACCGATGAGTGGCTTTATTTTTAAGGGAGAATATGGTATAAGGATAAAGTAATGAAGAAATTTATTTTTGTATTGATTTTCAGCTTTCTACCCCTGTTTATGTTTGGGCAAGATGTGGTGGAGAAGATAGAAATTGTCGGAAACGATAGGGTTACCCGCGAAACCATCATGTATTACCTTTCCTCAAGAGAGGGGGAGTACTACAACGACAATTTGTTGAAACGGGATTTCAAGGTTTTATGGTCCACAGGCTTTTTTGCCAACATCAAGATCGAACAGGATCAAGGGACAAGGGGGAAGATCATTCGGATCACGATCGAAGAAAATCCGATTGTTGAAGAAATCACCTACAAGACCGGTAAAAAGGTAAAAGAAAAAGATATTCTCGAAAAACTCCAAGAAAATGATGAAAATATTCTTCCCTATTCCTACTACAGTCCTTTTAAGATTCAAAGGGTCACTGCGACTATTCAAGACCTTCTGTTAGAAAAAGGCCTTATGGACGGAAAAGTCGATGTCAAAACCGAAAAAAAGGGCAATAATGAAGTCGAGATTATATTTGAAGTCGATGAAGGCCCCAAATTGCGTGTTGGAGAAATCGTCTTTGAAGGAAGGACAAAACTTCGCGAAAGCACCCTTCGAGGAGCGATTTCTGAGAATAGAGAGCACAGCTTTTTTGCCTGGATTTCC
>DAOWCB010000324.1 GCA_030633795.1 Candidatus Aminicenantota bacterium
GCTGTAACACTGACAAGAAATATCCCCAAAACACAAATAATCATCGCTTTTTTCATCAAATACCTCCTGGTTCACTAAATATACTATTGTGTATTACGTATTTATTCAATTAAAGTTTATCGAAAAGTTTGGGAGCAAACCTTGACATTGGACATTTTTAAACAGGATTTCAAGAGGTAAGTCTGACCTATTTTTTGGTGAGTTCCTTATTTAGATTTGCCACACGCTCGGGATCCATTTTGGTGATGGCTCTGTCATACGTCATCAGTCCGTTTACCTCGATTTCCACATCGGTTGTCTGCGTGTAGACGGCTGCCGATAATCCTCCTTCGACCAGAACTTTTAATTTTTCGATCAGTTCTAGGTAGGCATTGATCAGGTCTTCGGCATTATCAAAACTTCGGTACCCCCAATTTTTCTCATCCTGCCAGGTGTGTCCTTTTATGGGCAATCCCAAGCCGCCGAATTCTCCGAGCACGGCCGCACGGTTGAGCTCGTTTGCCGGAGCATCGGGACCTGGGTAGGAGTGAATATCATGGACGTCGCCCACGCCGCGGTCTGCCCAACCGCTGGCGTTGTTGACCAATCGTGTGGGATCGAGCTGTTTGATCCAATCCACTAACCTGGCTGTATCGTACTGACCCCATCCCTCATTAAAAGGCACCCACATCACGATACTCGGATGGTTGTACAGGTTGTTGATCATCCGGTTGAGTTCGACCTCGAATTGTCCAGCCGATTCCGGTGAACGCTCGATGTCCTTTCCTTTCCTCCCGATGTGGGAATCTCCATTAGGCATGTCCTGCCAAACAAGCACCCCGAGTTTATCACACCAGTAGTAAAATCGGCGAGGTTCAATCTTGACATGTTTGCGCAGCATGTTCATCCCCAGTTGTTTGGTTACCTCCAAGTCGTATCGGAGGGCCTCATCTGTCGGGGCCGTGTACAGACCATCCGGCCACCAGCCCTGATCCAGGGGACCGATCATGAATTGGGCTTGATTGTTCAGGAAAAGCCGATTTATTCCGGCTTCGTCTTTTGCCAAAGAGATCTTGCGCATCCCGAAATAGCTATCGATGTGATCGATTTCCCTGCCTTGGTTATCTTTCAAAAGGACTTTCAGGTCGTAAAGGACCGGGGAATCCGGAGACCACAGTTTGGGATCAGGTAAAGTCAGGGATATTTTTTGTCCCACCATACCTTTCGCTTTGATCTCGGCTGATTCCTCTCCGGATACCACCAACTCGACTTGATAACCCAGAGCTTTGTCCGGGCATTGGACGGCCACATGAACTTCACCGGTGTCGATATCCGGGATAATCTTCAAGTCTTCGATGTGCGTCTGTTCGACTGGCTCCAACCAAACCGTTCCCCAGATGCCGGTCACCGATGTGTACCAAATGCTGTGGGGATCTCTCACCTGTTTGCCTCGTGGCTGTGTACCTTCGTTGATTGGGTCCCACACAGAAAGGACGACCTCTTGTTTCCCTCTTTTTTTAAGTGCATCGGTGATATCAAAGACGAATGGATCGTAGCCGCCTCGGTGTGTGCCCATCTGACGTCCGTTGATCCAGACGGTGGTTTCCCAGTCCACGGCTTCGAAGTTGAGGAGGACCCTTTTTTTCGACCAACTTTTTGGGATCGTGAACGTGTGCCTGTACCAGAGGCGGTTTTCCTTGCCAACGGATTTTTTGACTCCAGAGAGCGCAGATTCCACAGGAAATGGAACGAGGATGTATCCGTCATACTGTTCGGAGGCCTTTTTTTCCTCGTGCCGGATTGCATACTCCCACATCCCGTTCAGGTTCAGCCATTCCTCCCGTTTCATCTGAGGACGCGGATATTCAGGATGGGCTGTGACAGATTTGACATCCTTGGCCCACTGGGTCATGATTTTCCCTTCCACGGGTTGCCAGTCCATCTCTGGGATCGCTGTTTCCTTGCTGCAGAAGATCCCGGCAAGCAGGATCATAACGATTAGCCCGATATTTAAGCCTTTTTTGATGTCCGATCTTTTATTCATTTCAAACCTCTCAATAAGTTAAAAAGGGGACGGTTCTATTTTTCTGTCCCTTAAAATGCAATATTCTGAAGCACAATCCCCAGGAAAAATCCGAAAATAATGAAACCTATGATGGCCCATATGCGCTTTTTTATTGATGCAGGATGCAGGAGATATCCGAACACAAACCCGACACCCGAAATTTCCACAAAATAGACAAGGCTTGCAAGAAACAGAAAAAGTGGCGGAAGATTCAAAAACGAGTACCAACCGAAAAAGTTCGAAAGAGCGAACAACCCGCCGGCAATGGCACCAAAGGCAAGGCCTTTTTTAACATTGCCATCTGATTTAAACAGGCGTGCATACAGCCAGCCGAACAAAATTGTGAGGATCAGAAAACTCAGGTAACCGAAAGGAATCAGGCGAAAAAGTTCATCCTTGGTTTTGAGTGCCTGAAAATCTTGTGCCCAAAAGGAATTCAGGAGGACAGCATGAGTCAGAAAGTCCAGCACCAGGAAGACAAGCCAGGCCAAAAATATCGTGAGGACAAATCGTCTCATTTAATCAAAAAATTTTCTCGAGATTCTGGTATTTGGTATGGAGGAATTCGACGGCTTTTTCGATGGCGGTTGCATCCTTTGTAGAACATGTTTTTTTGAGTTTCTTCGAGGCTTCCAGCAGCTCCTTTGCTGCAACGGAAAATTCATCGGTTTTCGCTTCGAGTCTTTTGGGAAGATCAGCTTTAGTGATGGCCTCTGCTTTGAGGATGAAATCATCGCTTACAGATGCAATATTATCGAATTCTTTGTTGGGGAGATATTTGTGGTAAACGACATA
>DAOWCB010000280.1 GCA_030633795.1 Candidatus Aminicenantota bacterium
AACGATGTCGAACTCACTTTCGGGGATAGGAGCTGATTTCCGGGAGCATACGATAAAGCCTAGACTCATGACCAAAACAAACATAGAAATGATTAATGCTATTCTTTTCATTTGTAGGTTCCTTTCTCTGTCATGGAATTTTAGTTTATATAAATTGACTTAAGGAATAAATCGATTTTATTGCCTGATTTCTCCATGCCTCGTCACTAGCCCATGGCTTATCCTAAATTACCTTCATTTTATCCGGTAAGTCTTGACGGATCTTATGACATAACATTGAATCTTTGACAATTTGCTGCCATTATTATTTTTTATTCGGTTCTATGATTTTTTCACTTGGAACCTCCCCTACTTGAGGGCGTTTGTACTTTTCACCGAATATGATTGCGGCAAGATCCTGTGAAATTTTTCGAGTATTAGTGGGCCGTTGGTTGCATAAGAAGACAATAAAAGTATTGTCATCAACATATCTGGCGATATGGGCCTGGAAGCCGAAGATGCTCCCGCCGTGATGGATCCGTTTATGCCCGAAAATCGTATCAATCCTCCATCCATAGCCGTAATTTCCCTTGAATGGGGTGAACATCTTGTCCAAAGACGCTCTCTTCAGTATTTTTTCTTTGTACAGAGCCCGATCCCAGAGATAGAGATTTTCTACTGTTGAATAGAGAGCTCCTGCTGCATGGGGTATCGACATATCGAGATAAGGAGCGTTGACACGCTCCTCCTTGCTGATATTGTAGCCGGAAGCCCGATGTTTAAGTATTGAACTGTGATGATCATATCCGGAATTTACCATCCCCAGTGGTAGAAAAATGTTTTCCTCGATAAACTCCTCATATGTTTTTCCTGAAACCTTCTCAATGATAATGCCCAACAGGAGATATCCTGAATTGCAGTATTTGAATTTCTCCCCTGGAGCGAACTCCAACGGTTTATCCTTGAATCGAAGGATTGTTTTCTCAACAGGTGAGGGGATCATGATAGTCTTCCTGTGTTCCGGGAAATCGGTCAGGTTTGGAATTCCTGAGGTGTGGGTTAGAAGATGGTGAAGGGTGATTTTTTCGCCGTCGGGGTAATCCGGAACATATTTCGTGAGAGGATCATCCACATCCAGTAATCCCTTTTCCTGAAGCTGCATGATGACCGCAGCGGTGAATTGTTTGCCCATAGAGCCTATCCGGAATTTTGTTTGGGGTGTGTTGGGAACGTCGTGCTCATAATCCGCCATTCCGTACCCTTTTTTGACAAGGATTTTTCCGTCTTGAGCGATGAGAATAGATCCGCTGAATTTTCCCATCTTCACATAGGCGTTGATATATTCATCGACTTTTTTCTGAAGGGTTTGGCTCGAGTAAGATGTTGAGTAAACTAAGAGCAAAACTATGAGAATAGAAAGACATGTAGAACCTAGACTTTTCATTGATATGGCCTTTATTCTTATTATATTCATTCGGATTACTCCTTTCTCCCCTGGCTTAAACCCATAAACACGTTCCAAAGAGCTGGTTATTTTTTCTTTTTGGGCGGTTCAATTCCCAGCAGCCACTTGTTGAACCATTCGAGATTCTTTTCCATGGCCGCAAGAGAGAGCTTGGGTTCGCGGATACCGTGTCCCTGTCTGGGATACACGACCATTTCGACAGGTAGGCCAACCTTGATTGCTGCGAAGTAGAACTCTTGAGCCTGGGACAGAGGGACCCGGATGTCGTTTTCCCCGTGCTGGATCAGCAACGGTGTTTTGGCGTTCTGAACGAACTGAAGAGCTGAATGGTCCCAGAGCAACTGTGATTTTTCCCAAGGAGTAGTTCCAAAATAGATTTCGATACCTGCGCCTTCGGCATCGTTAGTCCCGTAAAAACTGATGAGGTTGGTCAATCCGGCGCCGGCAGAGATCGCTTTGAAGCGGTCAGTGTGGGTTACCGTCCAGTAGGACATGAAACCTCCGTAGCTCCAGCCCATCAGGCCCATCCGATCAGGATCTGCGATTCCCTTCTTGATCAGAAGATCGACTCCGGTCATGATATCTTCAAAGTCTTTCCCCCCCAAATCCTGGAAGTTGGCACTCCGGAAGCTCTCACCGTAACCAGTACTGCCCCTCGGATTAGGAAGGAACACCACAAATCCTTGCTCGGCAAACATATGCAGAGGATATGCACCTCTACCTGGATTGAAACTGTAAGTGAAGACGAGGGCAGGACCCCCATGCACAATGACCAACAGAGGATATCTTTTTCCCTCCTCGTAACCTTTGGGCTTGATGACCAGGCCCTCGATGTCAAGATTATCCTTAGACTTGTATTCGAGGATTTCAGTTATTGGAGCCGTTCCCTCGAACTTTTCGTTGATTCGGGTAAGTTTGCGTTTAGATTTTCCGGCGTCTTGAATCAGATAGACTTCGGCAGGAGAATGGGCATCTGAAATCACTGCAGCTCCGATTCGGCCGTCTTGGCTGAAGCTGTAGGCCTGGCAGACATGAAGACCATCCAGAGTCTTTACAGCTTTGTATTGTCCTGTGGAGACATCGAGGCGAAAGACTTTGTTAGAGACTCCTTGGCTGGCGAGGAAAAAAATATGTCTGTTATCCAGCCCCCAAGCATAATTCCTGATGTTCTCGTCGAAATTGAGAGCTGCGTCTCTTAATCCAGTGCCGTTCGTGCTGACTATCTGAAGATTTCGGTTGAGGAGTCCTCCTTCATGATGGGTGAACGCGATCTTTTTTCCGTCTGGAGAAAACCGGGGATTTATATCAGAGCCAGGCTGTGTTATCAAATCCCGAACTGTCCCAGAGTCCAAATCGAGGATTTTAAGATCTGATTCCTTTTCGTACATCCTTCCCGAGGACGGTTGGAAACTGAAGACGATTATTTTTCCATCGGGAGAAATGTCGGCAGAGAGGATATGACTGTCTTCCTTGACGAGCATTTCAGGTCTTTTTTCTCCAAATTTCACCTTCAGCAGACGTGCCCTCATTCGAGGTTTTAGATTATAATGAGTGAGGCTTTTATCCACGGTGATAGGGCCACTCTGGGGACGCCTTTCTCTTGGCTGCTGGGGTGGGGGTGAAGGAGTCTGTGGCATCTGAGGGCGGATGGCTATGAAGATAAATCCATCTCCTCGGGGCAGCCACCGGAATCCCATGACGTTCACCCTTCCCAGAGGTGCAGCCAGCTTAGCTTCCCCGC
>DAOWCB010000090.1 GCA_030633795.1 Candidatus Aminicenantota bacterium
AGCTCATTGCTCTTTTCATAATCTCCATTTCTTTGCAATTTTCTTATTTGAGCGTCCAATTCTGCACATTTCATCTCAAGAGACCTATCTTTCAGAGTATCGATGCAATCCTGTGCCTCTTCAAATGTGTGAGGCATATTCTCTCCAAATTGTATTTCTGATAATGCACTATATATAGAGTTGTCTAATTTTTCCTTAAATTCGTGAAAATCTGGAATTTTTTTATTTTTTGTATAAGCTTTTTTTATTTCCTTGAAAATTAGCTCTCCTTTTAATCCTTTAAAATAATCTTCTTTAAAAAAACTGATAATACGTGATGTTATACCTTTATCTTTAACTAATATTTCAAGTAGGATTTTCTCAGCAGGAAGAAATATCACTTTCTCTTTTTTTTCGGATTTGGATGTATCTCTTTTAATCATTGATCGTAATTCATTTTCATGAATATTTAGATTTTCACATGTATGTTTGATATATTCGCTTCGTCTTATAGGATTTGAAATATTCTTCAACACATCCACAATATTCATTGCTACCCTTGATTTTTCCTCAGGAATGTCTAAATTAATTCCCTGGGAGAAATGTTCTATTAAAAAATCTAATCCGGATATGCTTGTTTTTATGAGATTATTGAATGCATCTACGCCATTTTTTTTTATAAAACTATCAGGATCTAATCCTGTTGGAATTTTCATCACTTTTGTTTGAACTTCTTTTTGAATTCCTAACGCTGCGCCTCGGCTTGCTGCTTTTACGCCAGCAGTATCACCGTCAAAGCATATTATTATTCTTTTTCTTGCAAATCGTTTGGCGAAATCTATTTGCTCAGGTGTCAAACTTGTACCTAGTGATGCGGCTAAATTCTTGATTCCTGCTTGGAAGAGGGATGCAAAATCCGTATATCCTTCCACAAGGATAACCTCTTCTTTCTCTTGAATCGATTCTTTGCAGAAGTTAAGACCATAAAGGAGTTTCCCTTTTGAATATAATCTTGTATCAGGTGAATTAAGATATTTCGGTTCTGCATTAATTAGACTTCTTCCTCCAAAAGCTACTACTTTTCCATATTCAGTGAAGATTGGGAAAATAATTCTTCCTCTGAAACGGTCATAAAAACTATTTTTCTTTTGGTGATAAATTGTTAATCCTGCATTCTCAAGCTTTTTGGAAGGGATTCCTTTTCTTTGAAAAAATGAGAGAAGATCATCCCATGAATTTAAAGCATATCCAATCTTTAATTTATTAATAGTCTCTTCTGAGATCTTGCGCTTTTGGAGGTAGGAGAGAGCTTCTTTCCCTTCATTTGTGGTAAACAAATTTTTTCGAAAATGTGCAAGGGCTTGTTCAGTTATATTTTTTAATTCTTCGCCCAGTTTTTTAGTTTGAGATGTAATTCTTTTTTGTTCCGGAAGGGGAATATTGTATTTTTCGGCAAGATAACGCACCGCTTCAGGGAAACTGAGGTTTTCTTTTTCCATGATGAGGGTAAAAACGTCGCCACCTGTTCCGCAGCCAAAACAGTGAAAAAGCTGTTTTTCATCATCCAGAGTGAATGAGGGAGTTTTTTCCGAGTGAAAAGGACACAGTCCGATATGCCGATGGCCAGCTCTTTTTAAAGTTGTGTACTGAGAGGCCAGTTCGACTATGTTGGCGGCTTGTCTTAGTTGATCAATAATTTCCATTATTTCCTGAATTATTTATAAAATCTGCCAAGGCCATCATTTTTTTTCGAGAAAATCTATGCTAACCCAAATTATTCTTACAGGTTAAAAAGGATAGAGGTTAACTAGTAAAATATAGGATTGAAAGGCCGAATTGTCAAGCGCCTAAGTCCTTTATAATATGCAGATACGGCAACAATATAAGAAAATGGTTCTTTTCCATTTTGTGTGGGCATAATTTTCAGTGTGTTCAAAATCCATCAGATGAGTTATGCAAAATTAAGATTAAAGAGTTCTTGTGATTTGAGTGTGAAATGGTATCGGCTTTTCTTATGAATAGATTAGGCTAGAGATGATTGATCAAACTTGCAAGGTAAGCAGCTCCGAATCCGTTATCGATGTTTACCACTGCAACACCGCCTGAGCAAGAATTCAGCATTGCCAACAATGCAGCCAGCCCCTTCATGCTCGCTCCGTATCCCACGCTCGTCGGAACTGCAATGATTGGCTTATCCGTGATTCCTGCAATAACACTGGGGAGAGCTCCTTCCATCCCGGCAACTGTGATGATCACTCTTGCTTCGGTGATTTTGTCATATTCCCCGAAGAGTCTATGAAGGCCAGCCACCCCAACGTCATAAACTCGGTCCACATCATTGCCGAAGACTTCGCATGTGACAACCGCTTCCTCGGCAACCGGGATGTCGGATGTTCCGGCCGTGATCACGATTATTTTCCCTTTTCCTGCGACCCCCTTTTTTTGTTTACAAAAGATCGCTTTGGCTTGAGAATTATACTGGACTTTGGGCAGCTTCGCTTTGACCTTTTTGTACACGGAAGAATCGACTTTGGTGATCAGCAGATTGTTCCCCTTTTTTAAAATTTCTCGGGAAATCTTGATGATCTGATCAGCTGTTTTTCCCAAGCCGAATATGATCTCTGGAAAACCCCGCCGGAGTTCTCTGTGGTGGTCGATTTTAGCAAAAACCAAATCCTGGTACGGGTAATCCCGCAGACGTTTGAGCGCTTCTTTTGGACTAAGTTTTCCTTTATGGACCTGATTGAGGATGTCTTCAAGCTGTGATTTCATTATCCTGATTCTAACATATTTGACCCCAAATTGTTATTCAGCTAACATAATTGGAGCATGGCAGCAAAAAAAACGATAAAAAAAGAGGTGGCATTTTTTGGCTTCGGTATCCATTCGGGAAAGCCTGTCGATCTTCGATTGATTCCTTCAGATTCGGGTGAGATTGTGTTCAGGCGATCGGATCTCAAAAATTTGGAATTTCGTCTTTCTCCTGAGAACATCAAAACCAAAAATTGCACCACACTGGTTACAGATAAGGGAAAAATACAGACATTGGAACATCTTTTAGCTGTTTTCTGGGTTAATGGTATAGATAGCCTGACGATAGAGCTCAACCAAGAGGAGATCCCGTCTATGGATGGCAGCGCCCTTCATTTTGCCCGTGCTGTCCAAAGGGTAGGACTCAGGGAGCTTCCGGGGAAGAAGAGCCCTCAAAAAATCACGCAATCGCTTTTCATTCAGGAGGAGGATGCTTCTATTTCTGTTGTCCCGGATAACGAACTCAGAATCACTTATCAAATTGAATATGAACATCCCAGCATCAAAAAACAGGATCTGTCGATCGTAGTAAATCCTGAGAATTTTGAGATGGAAATCGCCCCTGCCCGCACGTTCGGATTCTTAGAGGAAGTTCCAGCCCTGCAAAAACAGGGATTGGCTCTTGGGGGATCTTACAATAATACCGTTGTTTTGGATGAAACGAATGTGATCAATGGCCCACTCCGTTATCCCGATGAGTTTGTCAGGCACAAGATTTTGGATTTTATCGGGGATCTCTCTCTTATAGGCGAGCCGATGATCGGTCATTTTAACGTAAAAAAAGGTGGGCATGCTCTTCATCTGAGGGTCGTTCGTTTTCTGTTGGAGAATCCGGAATATCTTTCCCCCGATCGATAATCGTTAACCGTCAGTAGCCTCCTCTTGTCAAACATAACATTCTGATATAAAATGACAAACTGTGATATTCGGAAAAATTTTTATTCTAGAATCAACCTGGAGTATTCGTGGCCGGTCCACTCCACCCCAACATTAAGGTGGCGGCAAGGAAGTGGCTACAGGTTGAAAGTGGAGAGAAGAATTGCCAGAAACTAAAGAAAGAATGAAAAAAGACCTGTATGAAAAAACCCTGGTTGCGTATAGTCAGGCCATGAAGGCCGTTCGTAAAGGAGATTATGCCAAAGCAAAGGAGTTATTCCAGGCCTTTCTTGAAAAGCATAACACAGAAAAAGAGTTCGTTGACCGAGCTCAAATGTATCTAGCAATTTGTGAAAATCGCGAGAAAAAAGAAACTATTTCTTTAAAAACCTTTGAAGATTATTACGAGTATGCTGTGTACAAGCTTAATCAACGGAATCACGGCGAGGTGATCAAGTTGTTGGAGAAGGCCAAAACGCAAAAACCGAAAGAGGGAAAAGTATCTTACTTAATGGCGCTCACGTATTGCCAGATGGAAGACACCGAAAAATGCCTGGAGAACCTGAAGGATGCCGTTCACAAGGACAAGCTCTTTGGTACATTGGCTCAGAATGAATCAGGATTCGAGCCCCTTTGGGAAGACAAAAAATTTAAAATCATCACAAAAACGGGATGAAAAGAAAACTTCTTACTCTTGTTCTCGCCGCGGGAAAGGGAACCAGATTCAAATCCGATAAGATCAAAGTTCTTCACCCCATGCTCGGAAAACCTATGATTCAGCTGGTGGTGGATTGCATGTTTGCTTTGAGGCCTGAGGCTGTCTATGTGGTTGTGGGGCATCAGAAGGATGATATCATGCAGGTGGAGTATTCCAAACCTGTCGGATTCATTCACCAGAAAAAACAGCTTGGAACGGCCCATGCTGTTCTGGCAGCAAAAAAAATTCTTCAATCCAATCGAGAGAAAACTCTTCTTGTTATTAACGGAGATTTGACCCTGATTCCTCCGGAGACGCTGAGGCCTATGTTAATACAGCACCGCAAGGAAGGAAATGCCTTGACATTTTTAAGTGCTGAAATGGCTGATCCCACAGGATTTGGGCGGGTGAGCTACCAAAAGAACAATGTGATCAGGATCTTCGAAGAAAAAGATGCCACCCCTGCTCAACTGAGGATAAAAGAAGTCAATGTCGGAGTCTATCTGTTCAAGATCGAAGAACTCCTTGGAGCACTCCCCAAGATTTCTAATAAAAACGTCAAAGGAGAGTTTTACCTCACGGATATCATAGAAATCATGTCTCGAGGTGAGGGGAGAGTCGGTGTTCACAAAGCCCCCGTGGAACAGGAAATTGTCGGTATCAACGACCGTTATGAACTGGCCAAAGCTGTGGAGATCTTGCGGCAAAGGAAAATCATCTCCCTGGCCGAAAGCGGCGTCACAATCTATGATCCTTCGACCACATGGATCGACCTCGATGTGAAAATCGGCCGGGACACAACGGTATATTCATCCGTTGTTCTCGAGGGAAAAACTGTGATCGGACAGAGATGCAAACTTTATCCCTTTATTCATGTGAGAGATTCCCGAATTGGTCATGAAGTGAAGATTCTGACATCGACCATGATCGAAGAAAGCACGATCGAGAGAGGGGCCCAAGTTGGCCCGTTTACCCATTTGAGGCCGAAGAGTTTTGTCAGAGCCGGTGCAAAAGTCGGAAATTTTGTGGAGATGAAAAATACGGTTTTTGGCAGGGGATCCAAAGCCGGCCACTTCTCCTATCTGGGAGATACCGAGGTCAAGGATAATGTCAACATCGGTGCGGGTACGATCACTTGTAACTATGACGGGGAGAAGAAGCACAAAACCCTTATCGAAGAGGGGGCTTTCATCGGGTCTGGCACAGAACTCGTTGCTCCAGTCAAAATAGGAAAAGATTCTTATGTGGGGGCGGGATCCACGATTACCAACAATGTGTCTTCAGGCGCCTTGGCCATTTCGCGGAGCAAGCAGGTTGAAAAACCTGGATGGAGAAGAAAAAAGAGGAAAAAATAATGTGTGGAATTATCGGGTATGTGGGATCTAAAGAGGTTGTTCCGATCATCTTGGACGGCTTAAAAAAACTGGAATACCGCGGGTATGATTCGGCAGGCATTGCTGTTTTGGAGAAAGGGAAGATAAACAGGAGACGGGTCAAGGGAAAAATTGCGGAGCTGGAAAAGAGCCTGAATGAAGAGCCTTTAAAGGGGCATTACGGTGTCGGGCATACACGCTGGGCTACTCATGGGCGGCCTTCCGAAGAAAACGCCCACCCTCACCAGGACTGTTCGGGATCATTGGTTGTCGTTCACAACGGCATCATCGAGAACTATCTCCAGTTGAAAAACAGACTTCAACAGGAAGGCCATACATTTCAAACCGAGACCGATACAGAAGTCATCGCCCACCTTATCGAGAAGTATTACAAAAATTCGTTAGAGCAAGCTGTCCAGCAAGCTCTTGCAGAGCTGGAAGGGGATTTTGCGATTGCGGCTGTTTCTGTGAAAGATCCTGAGAAGATTGTTGCTGCCAAGATGGGCCCCCCCCTGGTGGTTGGAATAGGGGAGAATGAGTATTTTGTTTGCTC
>DAOWCB010000200.1 GCA_030633795.1 Candidatus Aminicenantota bacterium
CATTGCACGGGAGATCGGCCTATAGAATTGTTCAAAAAAGCCTTCGGGGATAATTTTGTGCCGATGGGAACAGGAAGGATTCTGGAGATCAAGCAATGAGGGGGCAGCTATGAAAATTCAGGATGTTCCGTTTGAGGTGACCGATTGGGGTCAAATGACATTGGTGGAACACGCAGGGGAAAAGGGCACATCCCAGTGGCGGACCTTTCATAGGGGAAACATCCGGGTGCGTATGGTGGAATATTTGCCGGGATTTTATTCCGATCACTGGTGCAGGCGGGGACATGTCCTTTTGGTCTTGGAAGGGGAACTAGTCATTCAACTGCGGGATGGCCGGGAATTTGTGATGAAACCTGGGACAAGCTTTCAAGCGGAGGATGATGAAGCCAATCCCCATTTGGCATTCACCGACAAAGGAGCCAAAGTCTTTATCGTGGATTGAAATTGTTATTCTCAGCTAGATTTTAAAGAGTTATAAATGAACAAAATCTTGGGAAGCTTTGCAAAAAGGAACTGAAACCAAAGTCTATTGTGCCGAGAAAAGAGGAGACAGATTTTTCTATCAAGACGGAAAAATTAAATGAAGGAATAGATCATGGAAGAACTGGAAAGAAAATTAGGCGTATTTTCAGCCACGGCCATAGTTGTGGCAAATATGGTAGGCACAGGGGTTTTTACCATGTCCGGTCTTCTCGCTGCCAATCTTCCCAGCCCGGGATGGGTGCTTCTCTGCTGGTTGTTCGGAGGATTGATAGCGATCGCAGGGGCCCTTTGCTATGCAGAACTGGCCACTCGGATGCCAGAAGCCGGAGGGGAATATGTTTACTTAAAAAAGCTTTATCACCCGGCCCTGGGGTTTCTGGCTGGTTGGACCAGTTTGATCGTAGGCTTTTCAGCACCCATCGCCGCTGCCGCCATGGGTTTTTCCGAATACATCCATGCGGGATTGGATTCCCAACTGCTTCACCTCAATCCCACTCAACTTGTATTTTTTAGTAAGGGTATAGCCGTAGTCATTATATTACTTTTCACATCCCTGCATTATTTTGGTCTTCGATTGGGCTCGAGAGTCCAGAATGTTTTAACGGTCTTGAAGATTTTAATTGTTGCCGGATTGGCATCCGTGGGACTGATCTTCGGAAACGGGAGCGGACCCAAACTTTCATTGGGAGGAGAGACTTCCGGTGTCATGGCTATCGGGACAGCTATGATGCTGGTCATGTTTGCCTACAGCGGCTGGAATGCCAGCGCCTACATCGCAGGTGAGATCAGACGTCCAAAAAAGACAATCCCTGTTTCATTGATCGGAGGGACATCCATAGTGATTGTGCTGTATTTAGCCATCAATTTTTTCATTCTCCGGATGGTCCCCTATTCCGACTTAAAGGGGGTTATCCCTGTGGTAGAGAAAGCGGCGGTTCAAGCCTTCGGAGAAGGAATGGGAAATGTGGTGAGTCTATTGGTGGGAGTCGGTCTGCTCTCCTGTTTGAGCGCATTCATCATGATCGGCCCTCGAGTTTACTATGCTATGGCCAAGGACCGGTTATTTTTTCCGTTTGCCGCCGACGTGCACGTCCGTTACAAAGTCCCTGGAAAATCGATCATCATTCAAGCCACAATTGCCGTAGTGATGGTTATCATCGGGTCTTTTGAACAGTTGATCATCTACATCGCCTTTGCTCTGAATATCTTTCTCTGGCTGGCTGTTGTTGGTGTATTCCTTGCACGCAAAAAAAAAGTGGGAGAAGAGTCGGCTGTTAAGGTGTGGGGATATCCTTTTGTTCCGCTGTTTTTTCTTATAACCAGCCTTGTGTTGATGGTTTTTAATTATGTGAACAGGCCAATGGAATCCTCCGCTGCTTTGTTGACGATCCTTTTTGGCATTCCCTGCTATTTCCTTTGGGTTCGAGGCGCGGCGAAGGTCAGAAAAATGGAAACACAATCATGATAGAAACAAGCCTCATGCTCTGTCAATTGAGCCGGGTCAGGCTTTCTTTTTTTTGTAGAATCGTTGGATCAGGCCCAACAGGATGTACAGAGGGCCGTAGGCCGCCGCGGCAACAGCGGTCGCCCCGATGTTGCTCCCTTGGAGCATCCTCACCCAGAGCCCGAATTGGTTATCCGTGATCACATACGTCCAGGTGGAGGAGGGGCCCCGGATCCCTTCTTCTCCCAGATCGATGCCTTTCTCTGTGACAGAGAGGGAGTTGAATGTCTGAAGAATCGCTCCATCGATTGTGTGTTCCAATTGTTGAAATTTCTGGTCCACTATCTTGTGAAACTCCCGGATCGGTGATTGCCCGCCAACGCTTGTCAGGTGGATGCCTTCCCGTATGTCGGCGATCATTGCGAGATATTCGGTCCAGCCCTTGTCGATTGAGTGTAGGGTGATCTGCTGTTCGATTTTGTGCATCCGATTCTCTCCCATAAGAGACTCCAACTTGGAATAAAGCTTAGGAGCTGCATCCTCGAGAAAGCCCAGATTCGATCCATCGCAGAGGATCTCCTGTCGCCTGCGTTGCGTCATTTCTCGATGCTTTTCGACGAGGATGGAATATTTCCAGAGCGTCTTCCGGATCTCAAAATTCTGCCCCTCTATGATGCGCTGTCCTCGGGATATTTCTTTCTGCACCAATGGATTGTCTATCGGCCCATCCTGTTTCAAAGAGCGGTATTTTTTCGGAAGGAGATTCCGGATGTTATACCGTTTGATCAGGTTGTCCTCGAGGCTTGTGAAAAACCGTGAGGATCCTGGGTCTCCCTGCCGGCCCGCCCGTCCGCGTAGCTGTTTATCGATCCGGAGACTTTCATGCCGGCTTGTGCCGATAATGTACAAACCGCCCAGACTTATGACTTTGTCCCGTTCCTGTTCTTTGTCGCCTCCCAGTTTGATGTCCGTTCCCCGGCCGGCCATGTTGGTGGAAATGGTCACGGCACCGGGGCTTCCTGCCCGGGCTATGATTTGCGCTTCCAGCTCGTCGTTTTTGGCATTGAGAACATGGCAGGAGATTCCTGCATTTTCGAGCGCCGCAGCCAGTGCTTCCGATTCTTCCACACTGGCTGTCCCGACCAAAACGGGTCTTTTGGTTGTATGACAGCGCTTGAGCTCATCGATCAAAGCCTCGGTCTTGGCCTCCTTATGGGTGAAGATCTCGTCCGGGTGGTCTATTCGGATGCAGGGGCGGTTTGGCGGGACAACGACGACGGTCAGCCCATAAAATTGTTTGAGTTCATCGGCCGCTGGCTGTGCAGTGGCGGTCATCCCGCTTATTTTGGGATAGAGCTCCAAATAGTGCTGCAATGTGATCGATCCTAGGATCGATCCTCCAGAACCCAGGCGAAGTTTTTCTTTGGCCTCGACAGCCGCTTGCAGTCCGTCCGGCCAGTGCCGGTCTTCCACCACCCGGCCGGTGAATTCGTCCACGATCTCGATTTTTCCTTTTCGTACGATGTAGTCGATGTCCCGATGGAGTAAAAACTCGGCGTGAAGGGCCTGGTTCAATCTGGTCAGCAGATCCATATTTTCAGGGGCGTGAAGATTTTTGCAGCCGAGAATGGTTTCGATCCGCTGCAAACCGGATGGAGTCAGGTAGATGTTTCGCTTCCCCTCATCCGTCTCGAAATCGACATCTTCTTTAAGCCCTTTGGCGATCTGCACCAATTGACCGGGGTCCGCTTCTGGTTTGTCCGTGCTTCCGGCGATGACCAAGGGAACTCGGGCTTCGTCGATCAGGATGGAATCGGCTTCATCCACGATGACAAGATGGAACTTCCTGTGCATGAGATCTTCTTTCCTGTAGCAGAGATGGTCCCTCAGAAAATCGAATCCGGCTTCCTTGGCTGTAGAATAGATAATGTCGGAATTGTAGGCTTTTTTTCTTTTGCTCGGAGACATGTCTTCCTGGATGCAGCCCACGCTCAAACCCAAAAAATCATATATCGGGCCCATCCATGTAGCATCTCTTCGGGCCAGATAATCATTGAACGTGTGGATATGGACACCTTTGCCGGAAAGGGCGTTCAGGTATGCAGGGAGTACAGCAACCAAGGTTTTTCCCTCGCCGGTATTCATCTCG
>DAOWCB010000365.1 GCA_030633795.1 Candidatus Aminicenantota bacterium
CAGAATGATCCCGATCCATATTTGAGTCATTTTAGATTTTTTCATTGTTTCCTCCGGACTATTCCAAAACCACAGTTGTTGTCACCGATCCCAATCGGGGAGATTTGGCTGTGATCGTGATTTTTGAACCCTTTTTGGCATGAATGGTCCATTCCGCTTTTTTAGTGTCTCCGCTGCCGTTGATAAACGGGATCGTGACGAGCTTACGTCCCGAGAATATCATCTGATCGTCAGCTGTTTTGAGCTCCACGCGGATGGGCCAAGCCGTTCGTGCCCTTCGTCCTTGAGCGGTCGAAGTGGAGAACCATCCCTCGTTTGTCAGATAGAGGGTTACCTGGTACAGGCTGTTTCCCAAGGCTTCGACTTTTGTTTCTTTGATCTTCATTTCGGGGAGCCATCCCATCAGGCCGATGTAAAAATCCGTATGGAACGAAAGGGTTTCTTTCATCAAACTCGATGGTGGCGTTAACTTCAGGAAGGGAACAAAACCTCCGATTTCAACATCTCCCAGAGTCGGATGTTTGTAAGGTGTCCAATCGACAAATCCTGTGCCTTCGAGGACCGAATCCGCCCAATCGAGAATGTAACCTTCCGGGTGTTCACCTTCCTCCGTTTTTGCCTGTTTGGGCATTTTTTCGATCATTTCGGCCATTTTTGCAGGATCGACTTTGCCTGATTCCACCATCTTTTTGATCATTTCCGGTTTGAAATTATCGGGCGCGCCTTGTTCTTTAAGAAAGGCAGCCAAAATATCATCATCCAATGCCAGAAAATCCTCCGAAGACATAGATTTCAGTTTATCCACGGTCAAGGCATCTTTGGTCGGTTCTTTTTTCGGCTCGGGAATCTTCCATAAGTCGGTCGAGAAAACAGGAACCCCGTATTGGAAATAACAGTAGGCCACAAACGATCCTTTGCCCACGCCCTGGGCTCTTTTTTCGAGGTCTTCCAGTTTGGCTTCCTTGAGAGCGTCTTTGTAATTTTTTTGGATCGCTTGAATAACAGGCATATCCTGTTGGTCGATGTTCATGGCAGGTCCCAATCCAAGGATCATTGCTACGATGCTTTCATTGATTTCGATGCCGCCCCCTATGTTCATGCTGTTCAAAAGATCGATCAGTTCCTGCATGGTGAATTCTTGCTCTGGATCTAAACCGAGGAAGTTGGCAAATCTTTCGGGAACCTTGAATTTATCTCCAGCAGCTTGTGCTCTTCCTGTCTGTTGGAGATTGAGGATGGTGTTTTCGCTCGAAAAATTCAGGACCATAGCAATGTTATTTTGCGTCGTGAGAAATTCCAAAATGGCGATTGATTCTTTGGCGCTCACAGGCCAAAATCCGGCGGGTTTGATGCCGTATTCAAAATCATGCGGAAAATTCCGGTTGATGGCGATTCCCCCTACAGGGTCCTCGTTGTACTCTCCGTCTTTATCGTTATCCAATCCTTCTGTGTAGATTTTGTAAAGACCTGTTTCCCCTTTATTCGGATCGGCTGTTTTCATCAAACGCTTTTCATTAGGGTGGGGGAGCCATGTCCCTTCCGGATCCTTGACTCTCATCTGTGTGATCTGGCCGTCCTTATTCAGGTCCTCTGGGCCATCCTCATCCACGAGACCATCTGCATCGTCATCTGTGGGCTTGCCATTGGTATGCCGTTCAAGCCTTACATCAGAAAAGTAGCTCTTCGCTGCATCAGGATTCAGCATTGGAGCCACATACACCGTTCTATTCTTGAGAAATTGTGTGATCTTTTCATCGGCATCGTATTTAGTGAGGAGCTTTTGGGCGATCATCAAAGCCGCTTCAGTTCCAACCAGGTGTGTTCCTTCCACATTGGCCGAGACGAACACGGCTGTGCGGGAATCCGGATCGACCTGTCCTTGCGCGGCAATCCGGAGAACGATAAGATCGGTGTTCCCCTCGCTTTTTCCGATGGTGATTATTTTGGTTAGCTGGGGATATTTTGAGCTCCAGGATTTGAGCAAGGAATTTACAGCATTGGGATTGTGATAGGTGTCAAAACTTACCTCTTGCGCTGTTGTTGACTGAAAAAGCGCAAAGGACAAAAATAAAAATAAGAAGCAAAAAAGAAAACGTTTCATAAATTCCTCCTTTGGTGATTTAAGATTATGTGATTCGTCCATTTGTTAATTCTACGATATGATGGTAAAAAAGTTATCACGAAAATCTGACCTTTACTTTTATGGCATTTAATCCTATCACAGATTTCAAAAAGTATCATTCCTTCTCTTCCATTATTGTTAATCATTTGTCATCATTCATTGCCAGTTGGTATGCCCAAGGCGACATTGAAGATTTAGCTATTTTAAAACTGCGGGTCCAAGAATAAAAGCCTAATTTATGCTATAATATTCCAGAGAAGGTTTGTAAACCTTTCTAACGAAGTCTTTAATTTCCTCCTTTTGTTTATTCGCAA
>DAOWCB010000116.1 GCA_030633795.1 Candidatus Aminicenantota bacterium
GAGGTGGACATCCCTCAAATTCCTCACACCTATGCCTATCAACACGCAGTGTTCGGCCACATGAACGAACACCAACTGGGGATCGCCGAGTCATCCATCGGATGCCGAAGAAAAATGAGAAATTCGACGCCGTCAGCCATCATGGATATCACGACACTTACGATGCTGGCCATGGAGCGGTGCAAAACGGCAAGGGAAGCGATCAAGCTGATGGGCTCTTTGGCCGAGAAGTACGGGTATGGATTTCATGACAGTGGCGAGATGCTGGCTGTGGCCGATCCGGAAGAGATCTGGCTTTTCGAGATCATGCCGGTCGGAGCACTCTGGACGCCCAAAAGCGGAAAACCAGGGGCAGTCTGGTGTGCCCAAAGGGTTCCAGACGACCATGTGAGCTTTTGCCCGAATGAGTCGCGCATCGGGGAGATCGACCTTAACAACAGGGATTACTTCATGGCATCTCCGAATGTCGTTTCCTACGCGATCGAGAATGAATTCTATGATCCCGAAAGCGGAGAACCTTTCAGCTGGAAAAAAGCCTATTCCCCAAGCCCGGGGAGTGCTGCTGAGACACAGGGGAGAAGGGGCAGGCTCTGGCGTTTGTTCAGCCTTGTGGCTCCTTCTGAAAATTTCGATCCGGCGACAGATGGGATGGATCTGCCGTTTTCTGTGAAGCCCGATAAAAAGCTTTCAGTAAAGGATGTCATAGATATCACACGCGACAAATACAAGGGCCTGCCATTCGATCCCACACAAGGAATAAAAGGCGGTCCGTTCGCCAACCCGAATTATTTCCGTGGATTCCAGGTCGATGATCAAAGATACTTGGGCCCAAGATGCATCAGTGTGCCGAACGTGGAATATACCACCATCACACAGAGCCGCAGTTGGCTGCCCGATCCCATTGGCGGGATCAACTGGATTGCCTTCGGGGCCCAGGACACCTCATGTTATATCCCTCTTTACTGCGGGATCATTGATATGCCCAAATCCTTCCGCAAAGGAGACCACTACGTGTTTGACAGGGACTCGACGCGATGGGCCTTTGATTATGTCGACTATCACACACAGGTTGCCTACTCCTATGCGATCGAAGATGTCAAAGGCGCTCAAGAAAGATGGGAAAGCAGCTCCTTCAGGAAAATTCAGGTCATGGACAATGCCGCTCTGGAGCTTTATGAGAAGGATTCCGTTGAAGCCATCGCATTCATCACTGATTTTTGTGTCAATAACGCAAAGAGTGTTGTGGATGCATGGTGGAAACTGGGCGATGACCTACTTGTCAAGTATAACCATTTCAGGATTTATGACTCTGAGACCAGGCGGCCCGGGCGGATTCAGACTCCCGATTGGTGGAAAAAAGCCGTTGTCGAACAGGACAAACTCACACCTGTCACTCCGCCGCCACCACCTCCGAAGAAGAAAAAGTAGCTTTGAGACGGCGGACATAGATTCTTCCCCAGGTAAAAGCGATCATCGCACCGAGGGAGTTGCCCAAAACAACTCCCCACCAGAGGCCGGTGAGTTGCAGTCCGAGTATCACAGCAAAACAATAAGCCAGTGGGATACCCAGAAGGATGGTTCGGGTAAAGGTTACAGCGAGAGAGTAAGTGCCTTTTCCCGTCCCCTGGAACATGGCCGAGGAAAGCATCCCAGGTGATACAGCCGGGTAAAAAATGCACATGATACGCAGGAAGTTAATGAGATCGGCCCGGATCCGGATGGATTCCTGAGTGAAGGTGAAAAGCCAAGCGATTTGAGGAGCCAGGATGAATGTGATAACAGCCATTACCAGCTCGATGACCACGCCGATTTTGATGGCATACATGTAGCCGATGTCCAATTTTGTAAGGGCCTTTCCGCCGAAAGCCGCACCGGTTACAGAAACGACGGCAGTCGCTATTCCATACAGAGGAAGAGTGGCAAACAACACCACTCTCCACCCGGTGGTGAAGATCGCCACGCCGTCCGTCCCTCCGGCTTTGACTGCGATCAAGTTGAGGATAAGCATGGCGATGGACATGGTCATCTGCTGGAAGGATACAGGGATCCCGACCTTCAGGATCTCTGACAGGATGGCCTTCCGGAAACGGAAACCACGAAAGGTGATGCTGACGTAGGTATCCTTCTTGATGAAAAACCAGTAAAAAAGATATCCGCTCGAAAAGCAGATGGAGACCATTGTCGCCCAGGCTGCCCCCGCCACACCCAACTTCAACAGATAGATGAAGATCGGATCGAGGATGATGTTCAATCCTGAACTGATCATCATTACCGTCATGGCCCTTTTGACATCTCCTTCCCCCCGCAGCAGAGCACTGGTGACCTGGCCGAAAAAGATGATCAAGGTTCCTCCAAAAATAATCCGGGCGTATTCTCCGGCCATTGTTGTGACAGGACCAGCTCCCAGCCGAGCAAAGATCGTGGGTGCAAAGATGAAAAAGGGGAGCGCGAGGACTATAGCGGCAATCACCATTAAAACCAGGGTGTGGGAAGCAACGGCATCGGCGTTTTTTTTATCCTTTGCTCCGATCATCCGGGAGATTGCAGCACTTCCACCGACCCCGATGCCTGCAGAAAGGGCCATGATCAAAAAAAAGAAAGGGAAGAAAAATCCTACAGCAGATAGGGCGTCCGGACCCAATCCTGCCACCCAGAGGCCGTCCACAAAATTGTATAGCGTATGGACAGACATAGCCACGATCATCGGGATGGAAAGTTTGATGATGGCCTTTTTAGGATTGCCCAATAAAGTCTGCACGCCTTTGGTGGTTGGGGGAGTGGGTTGGGCTGGTTGCTCTGTGTTTTTCATGATAAAAAAACGGATCAGATATCCCTTAGGATTTGGCTATCTGACCCGCTAGATAGACTGTAATTCTGCAAAATTTGTATTGCGGCAAATTGGGATATCAGAGATATCAACTATTAAGGATTTTTTCCACTTCTTCTTTATCAACGTCTGTCACATAAGGGATGCCGCTGATGTTGGCTGCATCCTGTGTCAGAGCGGCGATGTCGTCACGCGAGATGTATTCCAGCTTGAATTTTCTGTTTCCCGCCATTAGCTGTCGAAGTCCTTGGTTCAGCCGTTTGAAATAACCATGAACTCCAAGGGCGCCTGTTGGAAGAGTTTCAAATCTATCTCCGTACTTGTTATTCAATTCGGAAGCAGTGGAAAAGATCTCCTCAACCTTGTTTCCAAAACGCTCTACGTAAACGGGAATCTGATCCTCTTTGATTCTTTTGCCGATTGTTTTTCCGACCATGGCTGCTGCAAGCGGAGATCGAGCCATGCCGACCGCTTTAAAATAAGGAGCTCCTAGAGCTAGGACCTTGTATATTTGATCTTCGAAGGTGATTCCTCCAGCTGCACAAACATCGGGGATAAACTCTCCCTTTTCATCTAATTTTTTCAGATACTGGTACAACAGGGACCAAATTTCGACGCTCGGGATTCCCCACTCGTTCATCATCCTCCATGGGCTCATTCCTGTTCCTCCGCCGGCTCCATCGACTGTCAACAGGTCGAGCTTAGCCTTTGAGGCATATTTTACCGCACGCGCAAGGTCTGCCGGTCTGTAGGCACCTGTTTTCAAGAAGACATACTTGGCTCCGGCTTTCCGGAGTTCTTCTACTCTGGCCATGAAAGCTTCTTCCTCGACCATGCCGAGCCGGGAGTGCCTTTCGAATTCTTTAAAACTTCCTCTTTCAAAGGCCCGAATGACACTGGGATCTTCTGGGTTGGGAAGGACGATATACCCACGCTTATACAAATCCTGGGCCTTTTTGAGGCTCTTGATCTTGACCTCTCCACCGATGTCCTTCGCTCCCTGTCCCCACTTCAACTCAACGGTTTCGACGCCGAGTTTTTCGATGACATATTCCTGCACACCAAGCCTAGTATCTTCCACGTTGGCCTGGACAGCAACCGTTCCGTACCCATCTTGCCATTCCTTGTAGAACCCGACTCGATTCTCCATATCGGGAGAACGGACGATTCGGCCGTTTCTAATTTCAGATTCGTCATCCATAGCGCAAACATTCTCGCCGACAGTGAGGATAGCACCTGAAATCGCAGCGCCTTTTGCCAATCCTTCCCAGTTTTGTTTAGCCACATTTGTCGATCCCATCCCGGGAATGATAAAGGGGATTTTCAGCTTGATGCTTTTGTCGACGCCGATGGCGGTTTCTACGTCCACTTTTTCGAAAGTGGCCACATCCGAATCTGCAGCAACACCCTGTGCGCCGACCGCTGTTCCCAGGATCGTGAAGTGGGACAGATCGACTGGGTAATCTTTCTCCGATGCTGCAGTGATGATCCCGAAAGGCTGCGGATACAGGACTTCGGTTCCACGATAGGCGGATTTGCCGATCTCGCACATCCCGATACATCCATCAACGCAAGTGACACACATCCCGCTGAACGGGCTGACTGAACCTTCTGTTCTGTTCTTGGTTAGAGTTGCTGCGCTTCTGTTGAGTTTTGTATAAGCCATTATGATTACCTCCTTATTGACTCATTTGATTTTATTCCAAAACAGATTCCTGTTTTTTCGATTCTTCCTTTTCAGGCCTGACGCATGTTCCGCACCGTCCGGCATCGTACATCCAGCATGTCGCTTCACCGTAAACATCGACACATGTGGGGTCCATCTGCAGACAGGCGTTACAGATCGGATCCTCGGCATTAGGACCCTGGCATCTGGCTTGACACGCTGGGCAAACATACATGCAGCCTCCGCACTCCCGGCAGACTTTGGATTTGACATCAAACGGTGTCGAGATCTTACGTTTGTAGCCACGATTTTGAAATCCGATGGCATTTCCGTCCATCTGTTCGGCGCACATCCGGACACACAGCCCGCACATGACGCATTCCTCGTTTCGTACTTCGAAACGCATCTGTTTGACACCGAATTTTGAAGCTAAATCCTGTATAACCTTGGAGCCGGGGGCCACAGACAGCATCAGCTCGATCATCATCTTTCGTGCCTGAATAACCCTTGCGGTATCCGTGTGCACTACCAGTCCCTCTTCACACGGAAATGTGCAAGAACTAACGAGTTTGGAGTTGGGGGCCTTCCCGATTTCGACCAAGCAAAGACGGCACCCACCGTAATTGCTCAGACCAGGATTATAGCAGAGAGTTGGAATTTCGAGGCCGAAAAATTCACAGGCATCCCGGATGGTCCAGCCTTCCTCTACCTGCACCTCCAGGTTGTTTATGAGCAGTTTGATCATGTTTACCTCACTCCACTTTGATGGCATCGAAGTTACAAGCCTCGAAGCAGGCTCCGCACTTGATGCATTTTTCTTTATCGATACTGTGAATCTCTTTGAGCTCACCGCTCACGGCATCGCTGGGGCAGACTTTTTTGCAAGCTAAACACCCTGTGCAGTTTTCATCGATGACACTGTAGATGATAAGGTCTTTGCACACCCCTGCCGGACATTTTTTATCTTGAATGTGAGAAGTATATTCTTCCTTGAAGTACCGAAGAGTTGACAGAACCGGATTTGCTGCTGTTTGGCCCAGCCCGCACATGGATGCGTCTTTAACAGCCA
>DAOWCB010000055.1 GCA_030633795.1 Candidatus Aminicenantota bacterium
AAAAGGGCCACGAGGGAAAATGGGTGATCACTCTGCATAAACCCAGCTTCATTCCTTTCTTGCAGTATTCCGATAAACGCGAACTCCGAGAAAAGGTTTTCAATTCCTTTGCCAACATCGGGAACCATAACAATAAGTACGACAACAAAGCCATCTCCTCAAAAACGGCTGCACTTCGTGTCGAGAGAGCAAGACTTTTGGGATACGATACCCATGCCGATTATATTCTGGAAGAAAACATGGCAAAAAACCCGGCAAATGTCTACAAGCTCCTCCAACAGGTGTGGGAACCAGCCCTGGCCAAGGCCAAAAGGGAGGCCCAAGAATTCCAAGCCAAAATCGAAAAAGAGGGAAAAGATTTCCAGCTCCAGCCCTGGGATTGGTGGTACTACGCGGAAAAAGTCAAAAAGGCCAAGTATGACCTCGATGACAGTGCCCTAAGGCCCTACTTCAAACTGGAAAATGTCCGGCAAGGAGCATTCGACGTGGCCACCAAACTCTGGGGAATCACCTTCCATTATCTCGAGGATATGCCCATTTACCATAAGGATGTCCGGGTGATGGAGATCAAGGATGCCGATGGTTCTCATATCGGCATTCTTTATATGGACTATTTCCCCAGGGCCAGCAAGCAGGGAGGGGCCTGGATGAGTCCCTACAGAAAACAACACCGGAAAGATGGCAAAAACATCCGACCCGTGATCGTCAATGTGGGAAATTTCACCAAACCCACGTCCGACAAGCCTGCCCTAATCAGTTTTGACGATGCCCTGACTCTTTTCCACGAGTTCGGACACGCCCTCCACGGGCTTCTTACCGACTGCACGTATGAAACCCTCTCGGGAACGGATGTCGCGACGGATTTTGTGGAGCTGCCTTCCCAGATCATGGAAAACTGGGCTTCTGACCCGGAGGTCATTAGAACATACGCCCGGCATTATGAAACCGACGAACCGATCCCGGATGAGCTGATCGCAAAAATCAAAAAAGCCGGGACTTTTAACCAGGGATTTGCCAACGTGGAATACCTGGCTTCCTGCTTCCTGGATATGGACTGGCACACGTTAAAAAATGCCGAAGAAGAAGAAAAGGATTGTGCCGCGTTCGAAAAAGCATCGATGGAAAAACTCGGCCTGATTCCAGAGATCATCCCCCGGTGGAGAAGCACCTATTTTGAGCACATCTTTGCGAACGGATATTCCTCAGGATATTACAGCTATCTTTGGTCTGAGGTTCTGGATGCAGATGCTTTTCAAGCGTTCAAAGAAACCAGCCTATTCGATCAGAAAACAGCGGCCGCGTTCCGGAAAAATATCCTGGAAAAGGGTGGGACGGAAGACCCGATGACCCTGTATCTGCGATTCCGGGGAGCAGCGCCCAAAATCGACTCCTTTTTAAAGCGCGAGGGCCTTAAATAAATTACCTAGATTATTCGGATAGGATCTTTTTTAATTCTTCTTTTAGAGGAGGAATGACCTGGAAAAGGTCGCCGACGATCCCGAAATCCGCCACTTTGAAAATAGGCGCATCCGGGTCTTTGTTCACAGCTATGATGAATTTGGAAGAAGACATTCCTGCCAGATGCTGGATCGCTCCTGAAACACCAAAGGCCATGTAAAGGCTCGGGGAGACCGTCTTTCCTGTTTGTCCCACCTGGTGCTGATGGTCGATCCATTCGGCATCCACAGCGGACCGGGATGCCCCTAATGCGGAATTGGGAAGAACAGAGGTCAACTCCCTTAGCAGATCAAAATTTTCTTGGCCTTTCATCCCTCTGCCGCCGGTGACCACGATGTCAGCCTCTGTTACATCCAGCTCGGCCCCTTCAGCTTTCAGAATTTCGACGACTCTATCCTTGACCTGATCTTCAGGTATGACCACCTCTTTTTTTATCGTTTCGCCTTGGTCCTCCACAGGCTCGGCTAAAGGAAACACATTGGGTCTCAGCGATGCCATTTGAGGGGATGTTTTAAACGTGAAGCTGGCAAAAGCTTTGCCGGCAAATAACGGCCGTCTCACTTCCAGCTTTCCATCCTTAGTTACGGTCTGTATGCAATCTGCAGCCAAGCTCACACCCAGTTCGGCTGCCAATCGTGGAGATAAATCTCTTCCCATAGACGTGGCTGCAAAAAAAATTATTTCCGGCCTTATTTCCTCTATAAGAGAAACAAGGGCCTTCGTGTATCCAGAGGGGGAATAGTGGCTGAGAAGGGCATTTTCAAGAACAAAAACCTTGGAGGCCCTATACCGAAACGCATCTGGAGCAAGCGCATTCACACCGTGTCCCACAAGAACAGCGGTGGTTTCCATCCCCATCTCGTCCCCTCTTCTTCTTGCCTCGGAAAGAGCTTCCAAAGAAGATTTTTTTATCTTGCCATCTCGACATTCCATGTATACCAGTATCATCGTGTTCCTCCTCTCAAATCACCTTGGCATCCTGGCGCAAAAACTCTGCCAGTTTTTTTGCCGCTTCACCTGGCTCATCTTCGATGATCTTCCCACTTTCTTTGACAGGAGGGCTTTCCATCTTTGTCAACTTAAGCCCTACCGCAAGTTCCTCCGGGTGAATGCCCAGCTCTTCCAGTGTAACAACCGGAATTTCCTTCCTCTTGGCTGCCATGATGCCTTTAAGGGTTTCATACCGGGGTTCGTTTAATCCCTTCTGGGCACTGATAACGGCCGGAAGCATAAAAGTTACCTTTTCCCTCGCTCCCTCTATTTCCCTAAGAGCAGTGCCTGAATTTCCTTCGATTTCCAACTTGGTGACCACGTTCACTTGAGGCAAATCCAACATCGCCGCAACCATGGATGGGACCTGTGCGCTATCCGCCCCGACAGATTGTTTGCCAAAAAGGAGCAGATCAAATTCGGTGTACTTGGTCTTCAGCGCCTGAGAAATGATTCTTGCAGTCCGCAATGCATCATAGGTTTCGCTAACATCATCCTTGATCAGCACAGCTTCATCGGCTCCCATGGCGATACATTTTTTCAAAATCGCCTTCGTCTCATCAGGGCCGGCCGAAAAAACCGTTACCTGGCCTCCCTTCGCTTCTCTGATCTGAAGGGCTTCTTCAACCGCATATTCATCATACGGGCTTAAAACAAAATTCAGCCCTTCTTGGATTATGCTGTTTGTTTCATGGTTTATCTTAATCTTTGATTCCGTATCAGGAACCCTTTTGACAAAAACAAATAAATTCACTGGTTCCTCCTTTAGTTTGTTATCTGTTACTTCTACCCCTCAAATCTCTTGAACACCAGGGCTCCGTTTGTTCCACCAAATCCAAAGGAATTGCTCAGAGCATAATTAATGCTGGCAGGCCGGGCCTTGTTCGGCACATAATCCAGATCACACTCTGGATCCGGAAACTCGTAATTGATCGTGGGGGACATTATTTGGTTTTTAAGACACAGCACTGAGACAGCTGTTTCGAAGCCTCCTGCCGCGCCCAACATATGGCCCGTCATAGATTTTGTAGAGTTTATGCCGATCTTTCGAGCATGATCGCCGAACAATCGTTTGATGGCCAGTGTTTCGATTTTGTCGTTGTGCGGAGTAGACGTACCATGGGCATTGATGTATTCTACCTCATCAGGCACGATCTTAGCATCTTCCAGAGCTCTGTACATCGATTGATAGGCCCCTTCTCCATCCAAGCATGGGGCCGAAACATGATAAGCATCCCCGCTCATACCATACCCTACGATCTCCGCGTATATACGGGCCCCTCGCTTCATAGCAATCTCCAGCTCTTCCAGAACGACGATGCCAGCACCTTCTCCCATCACAAATCCATCCCTCTTGACATCAAAAGGTCGGGAGGCTTTGTGGGGCTCGTCGTTTCTCACTGAAAGGGCACGCATGGAACAAAACCCGGCAAGGCCCAGCGGGGTAATCGGGGCCTCTGCTCCTCCGGCAAGCATGATATCGGCATCACCCCGGGCAATTATCCTGAACGAATCCCCCACAGCATGGGTGCCTGTAGCACATGCCGTGGCTATCGCGGAGTTAGGCCCCCTCGCCTTATGCCTGATGGAAATCTGTCCTGATGCCTCATTGATGATCGAAGAAATCAAAAAAAAGGGAGAAACACGGCTGGGTCCTTTAGTAAGCAATATCTCGTGTTGGTTTTCGATCGCTCCGATCCCTCCAATTCCGGAACCGACATAAACACCTGTTCTGTCCCCTTCTAAAATCTCTTTGTCGATTGCCGCATCATCAACAGCCTGAGCTGCCGCTACGACAGCATACTGGATAAAAGGATCCATCTTGCGGGATTCTTTTTTATCCATGAATTTAAGCGGATCAAAATCCTTGATCTCTCCTGCGATCTGGCTGGAAAAAGCTGACACATCGAATTTGGTAATCGGGCCGATCCCGTTCTCACCTTCCAGCAAAGCCTTCCAATTTCTATCTACACCGAGACCTAGAGAGGAGACTAATCCCAACCCTGTGATCACGACTCGCCTAGAAGAGATTTGTCTGGTGGATAAAGCAGGATTATTCATGAAAGGACTTGGGACTTATTTTTTGGAGAGATGGCCTAATACATAATCCAGTGCCTTACCGACGGTGTCCATCTTTTCCGCATCTTCATCGGGAATATCCATTTCGAACTCATCCTCTAATGCCATGACCAGTTCCACGGTATCCAGCGAATCAGCACCCAGATCCTCTGTAAAAGACGCATCCTCGGTTACTTGTTCTTCGCTAATGCTGAGTTTGTCCGAAACAATGGCCTTTACTTTCTTGAGCAATTCTTCCCTTTCCATCTTTTCCTCCTTTTAAAGTATTATCTAAAAAGCGGCTACATGAACATACCGCCGTTTATGTTGATAACCTGGCCCGTTATATATGAAGCCTCGTCGGAAAGAAGAAACCTGACAGCTTGAGCGACTTCATCAGGAGTCCCGAACCTTCCCACGGGAATGACGCCGAGAAACTGCTTCTGGACTTCCTCAGAAAGGCTTTCTGTCATAGCCGTTGCGATGAATCCCGGAGCGACGGCATTGACCGTGATCCCTCGGGATGCTACCTCTCTGGCCAACGATTTTGTGAGTCCGAGAACACCTGCCTTGGAAGCCGAGTAATTCGTTTGCCCGGGGTTCCCGGTCAATCCCACAACAGAAGAAATATTCACGATGCGACCATAACGATTTTTAATCATGTGTCGGATCAAAGCTTTCGAAAAATTGAAAACGCCCTTGAGGTTGACCGCCAAAACCGAATCCCACTCTTCTTCTTTCATCCGCATCAATAAATTGTCCCGAGTGATGCCGGCATTGTTGACAAGATGATGGATCGTTTCATGGTTTTGGATCAATTTTTCTATCAGGGATGTGACCTCGGCTGTATCCGTCACATCCGCCTCATAGGCAAATGTTTTTCCACCTTTGTTCTCGATCTTTCGAGCCACCAAGTCCAGTTTCTGTTTTTGAATATCAACCAGGATTGTCTCCGCCCCATTCTGAGCAAGATTCACAGCGATTGCCTCCCCGATCCCCTGTGAGGCTCCTGTAACAATCGATGTTTTCCCTGAAAAATCCATTTATGTCCTCTAGGTGGCCAATCCCTGCGAAAAACCGATCATCTCGTGTTTGATTTTCTCGACCGCTTGGCTGGCCACAAAATCTTTGGCTAATCTGATCGCGTTTTTAACAGCGGTTGGATTGGAGCGGCCATGCCCGACAACACAGACGCCGTTCAATCCCAATAGAGGTGCGCCTCCGTATTCAGCGTAGTGTAACCTCTTATAAAGCTTCTTCAGGTTTCTCTTCATCAGAAAAAAGCCGAGTTTGGAGAAAAAATTCCGCATGACCTCGGTACGGACCATGCTCAAAACCGTTTCGATAACACCTTCGCTAACTTTCAAGGCAATATTTCCCGTGAAACCATCACTGACGATCACATCGGCATTGCCCGAATAGATATCCTTCCCTTCCACGTTGCCTATAAAATTGAGCGATGAGGCTTGGAGTCTTTCAAAAACTTCCTTGATCAAATCGTTCCCCTTGGTTTTTTCTTCACCTATACTCATCAGGGCAATTCGTGGATTTTTGATTTGATAGACATTCTTCATGAAAATATGCCCCATTATGGCAAACTGATGCAGGTCATAAGGCCGACAGTTCACATTGGCTCCGACATCCACTAGAAGTGTCAAACCTTTTAACGCGGGAACAAGAAGAGAAAGAGCGGGTTTCTCGATACCCTGGAGATGGCCCAAAACTCTTCTCGAGATATAAACGACAGCGGCTGTGTTTCCCGTGCTGACAAAAGCATCGGCTTTCCCGTCTTTTACCAATTGTGTCCCCACTCGGATGGAAGAGCGCTTTTTCCTCCGAAAAGAAAGCAATCCTTCCCCCATGCCGATGGCTTCGGCTGCATTGACGATGGCAACGTTTGAGCCTGATGGCGAGGACTTGCCGATCTCTCTTTTAATCAGATCCTCTGCACCAACTAAAAAAACTTCAATTTGGTATTCCCGTGCCGCTTTAATGGCTCCTTCTACCATGATTTTGGGGCCAAAGTCCCCTCCCATGGCGTCTACAGCAACCCGCATTACCCCCTCTTTGTTATTCCTCTGATCCTTCGATCACTTGCCGTCCTTTGTAGTATCCACACTCTGGACAGGCCCGATGAGGCATTTTTGGGCTCCCACAGTTGGAACAAAGGGAAAGGGAAGGGACTTCAATGGCATCATGTGCCCTTCGTTTCTTTTTTCTTGAATGGGAATGTCTTCTCTTTGGATTAGCCATTTACCTTTTGTCTTTCAAAAATATCTTTAATTTCTCGAACCGAGAGTCGGAGTTATTGGTCACACAAGAACAATCCCCGCTGTTTATGTTTTTTCCGCAAACAGGACAAATTCCCTGGCATGCTTCCGCACAAAGGGGTTTAACAGGAAAAGTCAAATTCAACTGCTCTAAAACAACCTCTTTCAAGTCGATCTTCCTGCTGTAATAAAAGGAAGAATTCAGGTCATCACTGCCCAATTCTTCCCTTGCCATTTCCAGCTCTTCTGGAAGATAGACAAGGTCAAAATAAGAATCCACGGGTAACTCATATGGGATAAGACACCGGCTGCAAACAAAGCTGAGGAGCGTTTTGATCTTGCCCTTCAAATAGACTTCTTCACCCACTTTTCTAACGGTAATATCCGCATGCAAAGGAAGGAGGAAAACGGCATCCTCATCGACAATTTCACCATTAAAGAACTCAAAATTCTTGCTAATTTTGAATCCTTCTCTAGGAAGTCTATCAATATCGACTATCATTTTTCTCTCTTTAAAAAAGTTATTCTATTATACCATCCTGCCTTACTTTGTCAATTCTCTGGACCGTCGTTTAGGATGTCAGCTGACAAGCTGAAAAAGATGCCGTTCGGAAACACGCGAGTGACTTGATATTCTTTTTGCAGGTAGTATAATGAAATAAGAAATGGCAGGATATAACACAACAGTCACAAGAAGCGGAATAGACTTTCACGTCCAAACACAGGATAAGGGAAGACCGGCCAATTATGTGGAATCGACTGTATATAAGTCCGGCCAGGTTTTGTCTTCACGGAAGACTTTTTACACTTCTTTTCTCAACAGCCCAGATCTCCGGAATAAAATCAAAACCATCATCGAAGAGCAGCACAACACAATCCTAAAGGAAATCGCAGAAGGCAAGTTCGATCCCCTTTAGATGAGATATCTCCTACAAACAAAAACACAGAGTTATGAGTAAAAAGCGACTGTTTTTGATCGACGGGCATTCTCTTCTTTACCGGGCCTACTATGCCATCCGGCACCTTACGAACTCCCAAGGT
>DAOWCB010000138.1 GCA_030633795.1 Candidatus Aminicenantota bacterium
ACCAGTTTCAACCTCAGCCCGTTTAACTACGACCGATTCAAAAAGTGTAAAAAAACAACCGAATTGATCACTGTTTGAAGCAGAAAAGTTGTTTTTTTGGATCGTGTTTATTATCCTGGATTATTCAGGTTATAGGAGCGATCATGAAAATCAAAATCCTATCCCAAAACGATGTTCAGCAATCTGTGACCATGCCTCAAGCTATCGATGTGGTCAAACAGGCCTTCATTTCGCATGCCCAAAAAGAAGTCATCCTTCCCCTTCGAACACAAGTCCCCGTTAAAGAACACCAGGGAATAACATTATTAATGCCAGCCTACCTTCCCAAGTTGGAAGCCCTGGGAGCAAAAATCGTCTCGGTTTTTCCGCAAAACGTCAAGAACAACCGTCCGACCATCCATGCCATCGTGATCATCTGTGATGCCAAAACAGGGCAGCCCACCGCCATAATGGACGGAACCTACCTGACAGCACTCCGCACTGGTGCTGTCTCAGGAGTTGCCACCGATTTTCTCGCTCTTAAAGGAGCAAGAACGGCAGCCATCATCGGAGCGGGCATTCAAGGGCGGACACAACTGGAAGCCATTTGTTGTGTGCGGGATATCCAAAAAGTTTTGGTCTACGATAAAAGTCCCCAGGTTGCCGAAGCTTTTTCAGAAGAGATGCAAAATAGGGGAAAGCCTATCCCTGGCGACATTTCCGCTGTAGGTTCCCCCGAGAAGGCGGTGTCCGATGCAGACGTGATCTGTGTTGCCACAACATCTTCCGTACCCGTATTCGAAGACTCTCACCTAAAATCAGGCGTTCATATAAATGGGGTTGGATCCTACACTCCCAAGATGCAGGAAATACCCGAAAAAACAGTTTTGCGCGCAAAGATTGTCGTTGATTCCATTGCGGCCAGTCTCGAAGAAGCAGGAGATATTATTATCCCGTTAAGGAAAGGCTTGATAAGCCAATCCTATATTCGAGGAGAACTGGGGCAGGTGGCTTCAGGTCTCCTAACCATAAGGGAATCTGAGGAAGACATCACTTTTTTCAAATCCGTCGGATTGGCAATACAAGATGTGGCGGTGGCGAAATTGGCTCTCCAGCGAGCCGATGATCTTCGATTGGGAATAGATCTGGATTTATAACTATCCTGAACTATTCAGACTATAAAAAAAAAGAGCAGGAGTCACGTCATGGCAAAAGAGATGGATTGGACTCCTCCACCGGAATGGACTTCGATAAAAACCATTGATGCTCACACAGCCGGCGAGCCTTTGCGGGTCATCACAGGAGGCATCCCCAAGATTCCTGGTTCCACCATCCTGGAAAAGCGGCGGTATGCTCAGGAGAATCTAGATCATCTTCGAAAAGCCATCATCTGGGAACCTCGAGGTCATGCCGATATGTATGCCTGTATCCTCACCGAACCCACGACTGAAGATGGAACCATAGGTGTACTTTTCCTCCATAACGAGGGTTTCAGCACCATGTGTGGACATGGCATCATCGGCCTGACTACGGTGGCTTTCGACACAAAGTTGATACAAGCTGAAGGAAATAAACCGGTTATCGAAATAGACACTCCAGCCGGACGAGTGAGAGCGCAAGCCCACATTCATAAGAACCGAGTCCAGGAAGTGACATTCCAGAATGTCCCGTCTTTTGTCCTGGCTCTCGATCAATCGGTGGCAGTTCCGGACGTCGGGACTGTCCAATATGACCTCGCCTTCGGTGGAGCTTTTTATGCATTTTGTCAAGCCTCGGACTTGGAGCTCCAGCTTCTCCCCGAAGAATCATCAAAGCTCATAGACCTGGGAAAACGGATAAAAAAAGCCGTGATGGAGAATAATCCACCCCGTCACCCTTTCGAGGAAGACCTGAGTTTCCTGTACGGAACCATTTTCATCGGACCACCTCACAATACTCAGAACCATAGCCGGAATGTCTGCATCTTCGCGGATGGTGAGCTGGATCGCAGTCCGACAGGAACAGGCGTGAGCGCCCGCGCTGCTCTGCATTATGCCAGAAAAGAGATCGGCATAAACCAAAGCTTCATTGTGGAAAGTATCTTGGGGACGTGCTTCAAGGGCAAGGTCACAGAAACTCTTTCCTACGGACCGTATAAAGCCATTATCCCTGAAATCTCCGGGAGCGCTCATATCGTCGGTCGCAACGAATTGCTTATCGATCCGGAAGATACCCTTGCCCATGGCTTCTTCCTCCGCTAAAGAATTTCTCTTGAAGATCCTCGCCGGCGAGTAATCCCCATCTGATCAAGAAGCTCAAGGAGGGGGATAGCATATTTTCTTGTCAATCCAGTCATCTCTTTGAATTCTGTAACCGTCAGTTCTCTCTTCCCGAAATTCCGGATTTTTTGGATGACTTCATCAAGCCAGCGGGAATGAAGAATAAACCCATTCTTTCCAAGAACGATCTTTTTCCTCTCGGTGAGAAGAGTGAGCATTTTATTCATTCGTTTGGACGAGAGGCGAAAGGACCTCTGCAGCTCATCCAAGGAGACGGATTGGAATTTGTCTTTCAAGCACATTTCCTCCAGTCGGTCGAGGATTTTTTCCTCTTCTGGTAACAAGGCCATTTCAAAGGAAGAAAGCGCCACATGGTCATCCAAAACTTTGATTTGGCCGTCCTGGGTGAGATATTTCAAGGCAAGAGTCAAAATGCGGGAATGCACATCGAACCGCTTGCGGATCTTTTCTGTTTGTATCCCCATATCTCCAGGATGTTTTTCATGAAATTGTCCCAAGAAGCTCAGAATCTTTTCACAGAGAAATGCGATGCCTGTCTGGGAGATGATAAACAAAGGAGAAAACTCGAGAATTCTGATCCGACCTTCTGTTTCCAGTTCCTGACTCAGGTCTAAAAGATAAGCCTTGGAATGATGACCAAAGCGGATGATTTCCTTCTCCTGGACACCATGGATTCCCTTGAACTGAACGATGGCCAAAAGCATCTGTTTTTCGTTCCCGCGAAGATCTTGCAAGTACTGTATTCGTCGCTTTTTCTGCCTACGGATGAATTTTTCGGCGTATGGATCGAGAACTATTCCCTCTCCCCAGACTTCCCCGCTGTCAGGACTCTTTATCGTAAAGGTTTGTTTCCACTTTAAGGAAAGAGGTTGTGCTGAGTACACTTGAACAAATGTGTTTATTTTTCCGGCAATTGTTTGGTCCTCGATTAAACGAAGTGAAGCAGAGACCGATATTTCCTCTGTGCAAAGCAAAACCGAAAGCGGATCTTCCTTTACACGATCGCAAAACTCAACCACGGCATCAAAACTTGAGGTTTTTGTCATAAATCCACTCTCTACCTTTCTTTTCAAGAAACCATCAGGTTCATTCTCCTGAGTATCGGATCCACGGAAACAAGAATGACTCTTATCCGGTCTCCTAATTCGAACGATTTCCCTGTCTTTTTTCCGATGAGCACCGAGTCCGTTTTTTTATAAAAATAATCTCCTCCCAGGTCACTGTAAGGAATAAGTCCGTCGACAAAATAATCATTCAACGCCACGATCAACCCTGCCTTTTTGAAGTCAATGATAATCCCCTCGAATTCATCCCCGAGTTTTTTCTTCAAAAACCTGTATATTCTCCACTCGACCAAATCTCTCTCGGCTTCCTCTGCTGCTCTTTCTCGCTCGGAGCAATGACGGGCGATCGTAGCCAATTCCTCTCCCCCGATTTTGCATTTTTCAAGAATAAATTTCAAGATGCGGTGCACGATAAGATCCGGATATCTCCGAATCGGAGATGTGAAGTGGGTGTATTCTTCCTTGGCCAAACCGAAATGACCATAATTCTCATCCGAGTATACCGCAAGCCTGAGGCTTCTCAACACTCTGAGCATGACAAATTTTTCTTCCGGTTTTCCCTTGACTTGCTCCAATGCCGATTGCAGATCTTTCGAACCCATTCTTTTCGATTTCGGGAGTTCTATGTTGAAATGCGACAATAACTCTCGAAGACTCTCCAGATCAGCGAGCAAAGGTTTAGGATGAACGCGGTAAATCAACGGGGCAGACTTGGAGGAGAAAAACAGGGCCACGGCTTCATTCGCCAAGACCATGAATTCTTCGATGATATGATGCGCCTGGTTGGCCTCAACGGATATCACGGATTGTAGGCTACCTTGTTTGTACACTAGCTCCGGTTCGGTCAGGTCAAAATCCAGCCCTCCCTCGTTTGTTCTTTTTTCCCTTAAAATCTGTGAGAGATCCCTCATGTGCAAAAGATCCTGAACGAGGGGAGCAAATTTTTTCTGTTCTGCATCATCATCTTCAACTATCTTCAGCACAGAATTGTAGGTCATCCTCTCGACCGTCCGAATCCATGAGGAATGAATATCGACATTCAGCATTTGCCCATTGCGGTCGATCTCCATTACGACGGAGATTGTAAGCTTCTCTTCTCTCGGCCTCAAACTGCAGATCCCGTTGGAAAGTTTTTCAGGTAACATCGGAAGAGTCAAGTCGGGAAAATAGACGCTGGTTCCTCTATCTTGTGCATCTCTGTCCAATGTTGTTTCCGGTTGAACATATTCGGAAACATCGGCAATGTGTACACCGAGAAGATAGTTGCGATTAGATAACAATTTTATGCTGACAGCATCATCAAAATCCTTTGCATTATCTCCGTCGATCGTGATCGTTTGCCAACCGGTGTGATCCACTCTCCCCATTTTCTGCTGAGAGGTTAAGGTGCTGGGGATCTTTTTTGCCTCCTCGTATGCATCTTCGGAAAAAACATCCTCCAGGTTATATCTTTCGATGATAACCCTTGTATCCACTCCCGGATCATCCAGGCTGCCGAGGACCTCTTCCAAAACCAAAGTATCTCTATGGACTCTTACCACATCCCCAGATTTCGGGACAGGGTGCCCCGCACAATTGATCGGCATCTCTTGAGGAGATGCGGCTGCAAAAGCCAGGAAAAAAACTTGGCCGGATTGAATGCGACATAGCCCGTAAAGACTCTGTTTTCCTTTTTGGAGAATTCTGACAACCCTACCTTCGGGTTTGCCTTTTTTTCCTCTCGCCTGATATTGGACTTCGACGAAGT
>DAOWCB010000167.1 GCA_030633795.1 Candidatus Aminicenantota bacterium
CATTTTTTTGTTTTATCCTTTTTTGTCATGCCTTAAGGCGGGATTGTGTTTTTCCAGATACTCTTCGAGCCCGACGGTTTCGGAAATGGAGAGAACCTCTTTCCAACCAAGGGACACATCGTTTCTCAATGCCTCTAGGATACGTAAGATAGATAATTCCACTTCGCTGGTCTGCCCCGCCTGCTTTGAAACAAAATCCATGGCATCATAAAGCACGGCATTAGCCTGGTCATAGGTAATCGTATCTATCCTTCCGTATTTTTGGGCCCACTCCTCTTGAGACACGGCGTCATTTACGTGACTCATGATCAGGTAGGTCGCCCGGCCGATGAGCTTGAGGTTGCTGGGGTTGACGTTGGTCATGGTGTTTCCCACTACCCTTCCCATCCTAGCCATCACTGCGGTCGAGTGGGCGTTGAGGAGGATTTTGAGAAGGGTTTGTCTGATTACGTTCAGAGGATCGGCAGATTTCCCCATGGCTACGGGAATGACTACATCTCCTTTTTTTTCCAACGGCAGATGGTCGATAATCTCTCGGAATTCTTGGGGATTCTTATCACCGATAAGAATCAAGGCCATGATGGCCCTTTTTTCTTTAAATAGGGAAACGAATCGGAAGAAGCTAGAATCAGTCCTGGCCAGTTCGTCGATTTCCTCGTCCAAGCACACCAGAACGCCCAGGTCACCCTGCTGGGGGCCTTTCTTGGAGATATTTTCTGAAGAAAAGGAAAAATCATAAAGCTTCTCCTGATTCTTTCCCGCCTGGGACAGGCTTTTTAGTGCGGCCTGTCTAAGGAAATCGTCATCGATATGATCCTGGAAATTAGGTTTGTAGAAAGACTCCTCCAATCCACGAACATCTCTTCCTAAAAAATTCTGCCAGGCGTGCATTTGATCTTTTCCATCCGTCCAAACCTGGATCCAGCATTTCCTCTCTATTTCCTGGATTGTATCTAACGGATACAGATGGAAGGTCGGGCTTCTTTCAGCACAGTCGATGAACACAGTGATCAAAGCCCTTTTTGCAAAATAGGTGGCGAATCTATTGTTGCGATAGGTCTCTGACTCTAATTGTGTGAAATCGCTTATGTTCCCGATAGAAGATTCCAGGACCTTCAAAATATTGGCGAACGACCGCAATCGATCTTCGAGACAAAATTTTTTTGGAAAACCGGCCTCTTCTAATTCTTCATCGGACAAAAATTCCCTCAACACCCTATATATCCCTGCCTCCAGGATGATGCCCATAAGGAATGTCTCCGAAGTTGCGGCCTGCATCCGGGTAGATCCGGCGATCGCTTGCGGCCCGGTCGTTAGGTTGATCTTAGTTATGGCGGAATTTTCTAGCACCGCCCGGCTCCTCTCATAGGGTTTGATTATGTCATTCGGATTGTTGTAGATAAAATACAGGTGCTGTCTGGCCTCTACAACATTTTCCTCTGACAGGTTTCCATATTGTTCCAGTGCTGCCAAAACGGCCCCGATAACAGAAGATGTTTCCCCTCCTTCTGTGATGCAAAACACAACATCGCCTCTCTTGATTCCTCTTTCCTGCAACTGAAGTTTGCCGACAAGCTGTAGATCTTCGAAGCCTTCCAGAGAGCTGATCAGGGCCCGGTCTCCACCGGTCATCTCCCCGATGAGATAATCTTCAATATTATCTGGGATGAATGTCTTTAGCTTTTGCCACGCCCTGTTTCGCTTGATCCTTTTCCAGAAAGGCCGCCAAATCGCGCTCTCCATCTGTTTAGCCAGACGGCCTGTTGCCCCGCAACCGTACAGGAAAATTTTCTTTTTTTCTTTGATGGCTTGACTAACTGCGTGAGCGGCTTGATCAAGCAGGGTTAAGTCCTCCGCCATCCGGTGGAATTGTTCCACGATGTCCTCATCGACCGACAAAATCTGTCTTAGTCCCTTTTCCACATCATTTTTGAGGACAAAACTCAAATTCCACGTTTTGGGGTGCCGTTGTTCTGTCAGAAGGGTGTGAAGCTGGAATGGTTTTTTGTTGTGGACATAATCCTCGGATTGAGGGGATGGCGTTATTTTCAAAAGCGATAAGATGTCTTTACTTCCCATTATCTTTTGGGGGACGTCCCATAAGGTGCTACCCTATCCTGATTATTGCTCAATCAAAGTTTATAGGGTGGTTCCTTATGGGATGTCCCCAAACTTTTTTCTGAGTCGATGCTGGACGGCATCGCTTTCCAGTTCCCGGAGGGCATCATTGGCTATCCAACGAGCCGCTTTGGAATTCATTTGTTTGATCTCTTTGGCAAGTTTGATAGCGGCCTTATTCAGAGGAGGATTCTTTTTCCCGATATTCCTCAGGGCCCAATTGACAGCTTTTTTCACGAAGTTCCGCTCGTCGGTGGCCCCGTCTTTAATCACAGGGAACAAGCGAGTAAATTTTTCGTCCTTTGTATTTTTATCATGTATAGCCAAGGATGCGATCAACGCAAAAGCAGCTCTCTTGACAAATTCCTCCTCGCGATCAGCCCAATCATGGATTTTTTTCACAACCAGGGGAGATCTGTCGAATAAATTCATGCACACCTGATCACACACATCCCAGGAGTCGAAATCCTTAACCCAGTTCTCCATCTGTTTTTCTGTCAGCTTATCGGATTCCCCGACCATCCCTGCGACAATCCTTGCATCGGGAATCCCCGTCTCCCACAGTTCAAGCGCGAGCCCATGGTTCTTTCCCGAATCTTTGGCGATTTTTCGCATCTCCGGAACAGACACTCCCAGTCTTCCTTCCCCAACGATAGCATAGCGTGCCATGCCTTCCAGTTGCTCCGGCCTGGCCTTAGCCTTTAATTTTTTTATAACCTCTTCCACAGAAGGCATTTTTCATCTCCTTACGTCAGCTTGCGGGCCTCCATGTAGAACCGCTTTTCCCAAGCTTCACCCAGCGAAAATGTTTTGCGAGGAGTAGCCCCATCCAGAATTACGGTTTTGAAAAGGTCATGTTTATTCATGGCCGGAAGATAAAATCCCATGCTGCCTGCTTTTTTCCCAAGTTGGATGATGATGTCAGATCCATGAATATAGTCTATTTCTTTTGCCCCTCCCTCTTCCAGGAATACATCGCAAAAGTTCTGGAGGGTGCCCACAGGGAGGTTGGAATCGGGATTTATGATTTCCACAACACCGAATCCCGAAGGTGTGATCACACCGATTTTGTGTGGACTGCCTTGTTGGGCATCGACAGCTGCCATCATCTCATCTGCGCTCGCCACGGGAACGAACAGGCTCCGTTCTGGGTAGAAGGCCTTCATTTCTTCCAGCACATCTCTTCCGCTTGCCAGCTCGAACAGGGCTCTGTGGATGGGCTCAAAATTAAGAGCTTCGTCATGAAGGTTGACCAGTTCCACGAGAGCATACCGCAAGGGTGAGTCTAAAATGGCTGTTTTATCTTGAGTCTTTTCCTTTGTTTTTTCCCAGATGCTTTTGGCTGTGGCAAGAGAATGATTCCCGTCGCCCATGGCGAATAACAAAACAGGCGTTTGGGGGCGGAGATCGTACTTTTTTTCAAAAGCTTCCGGTGCCGCCAAAACCTGGAGGCTCTGGATGATCCCATTTTCAACCTCGGATTCATTCACTCTGTAGCCGGCAAGATGCCCCGAATCCATCATCAGCTCGATATCATAAAGGCTTTCCAGCCGGTCCTTGTTTTGTGTCAGCGGCCCGATGACCGTGTTTTCTGGGTCATCGATTAGGACCATGATATGCGGAACTTCCAAAGGCGCTCCCTCCCGAATTTTAACCCGGGGCGGGATCCGGTCGAGGATCGTGCCCTCTGTAGCCCTGACAAGGCTGGATGATCCTTTGTGGAAGTCGTACTGATCAAGATCTATGCACACCATCAACCCTTTGCGGGTTTGCTGGCCGGTTTGCCGCTCCACATAGACAAATCCTTGTTTTTGTTCCAAAAGACCTTCTTGCAGGTAAAGATTCATGTGATATCGAATGCTTGCGATCCTGGAATCCGGATCCTTCTCGCCCAGATAGACTTCTGGATAGATAAGGTTAAATGTCGAAGGAGCGTCTTTGACAAGTTCAATGACTTTCTTCCAGTATTCCGGCTCGGAGGTGAACTGGTCGCAGGCGATGACGACCCATTTGTTGAGATCTGTGCCGGTTTTGGGAAGCAAAATATCCGGTCTGCCGATAGCGATTGATTCATAGGTTTTCATGATTATTCCTTTCCTGAATTATTCATAAAAAATGCCGATTCTTTTTTTCTTCGGTATTATCAGGTAATTATCCTGACACTGCTGAAAAAACTTTTCAAGAAGAATCTTTTTATATTCATCGGCTTTTTGTCCGGCATGTTCCTCTCCCAATAATTTTCTCTTTCCCGGCCGAGTCAACTACGATAAACTTATCACAGAAAAATGGATTCGATCAACCGATAATATATTCAGTGCGAGAGGAAAGTTCTGAATGTGTTGCAGGGATAATTAGCCTGGGGGTGGTTATTTTATTATCCATATCTTGCGGAGGGAACGTTCCGGAAATCGAGAAGGACCGATTAATCTGCTCGTTTTTTGTGAATCAAAACC
>DAOWCB010000309.1 GCA_030633795.1 Candidatus Aminicenantota bacterium
AGAGAATCTCCTGAAGGAATTGAAAGAGCCCCCATCGAAATTTGAAGAAACATACAAAAGATTGGGAGAGCTTTATGAAATCTATGTGCCATTGCATGATCTTGCCATGGATCCGCTGGATGATATGGATAAACACATGAAATCTGTGAATGAGCTATCCGACCAAATTGATGAAAAAGCGCGGGAGCTTGATGCTGTATTGGTTGTGAAATAGGGAAGGGCCAGATGAAACTGTCCGAAAACGAAGAAAGGGTATACGAAGTCCTGGGGGAACTGGGGATATCTTACACTCGACATGAACATCCCCCCGTTTTTACTGTCGAGGAAGCCGAAAAACACTGGACGCAAATCGCCGGGGCCCATTGCAAGAACCTATTTTTGCGGAACAAGAAGGGGAAGCGTCATTATCTGGTGATCCTGGAAGCCTCGAAGACAGCTGACCTAAAATCTCTGAACAAACTTTTGGGGGAGGACCGATTGAGTTTTGCCTCCGAACAAAGGCTGATGAGATACTTGGGTTTGGAAACAGGTGCCGTTTCGGCATTTGGTTTGATCAATGACAAGGAGAATCATGTCAAGGTCGTGATCGATGAGGATCTAAAAAAAGCTGAAGCCGTCAATTTCCATCCCAATGTAAATACGGCAACGGCCGGTATTTCTTTTCCGGATTTTGAAAGGTTTTTGGCCTGGTGTGGAAATACCGTACGATATCTGCCATTTAAATGAAAGAATGAGAATTGTATATTTCCAGTATCAAGGTTTGATCCCAGTTAACAGTTTGAAAAAGGAGGGGATATGATTCCTGGAATAAAAATTGAAGCTTTCAGGGGAGACCTTGAAGGCCTGGAGAAGATGGCCCATTCTGCCTGGAGGGATGAATACGGGATAGAATCCTTCCCTAACCTTTACCGTCCAAAATTTTTGAGGTTCGTGTTTGACCGGATCGAGGATAAGAACCATCTGATCGCTGCCTATCGGGGAGATGAGATTGTCTCCTTTTTGGCCAATCTTCCCCGCTGTTTCAGCATCGATGGGAAAATTTACAAAGGTGTTTACACGTGTTTGTTGGTCACTCGAAAAGAGCTCCTGCGGCACGGCATTGCCCAAGCTCTTATCCATGAAGCCCTCCAGCTTAACAAAAAGGCTCAATACGATCTCTCGATTTATGCACTGGAAAAAGGGCATAGATCGACCCAATTGATCAAAAAACTGGAGGCGACAGGGAATCCTGTCCGGTGGCTCAGGCGCAATTATGTGATAGCCCGGGTATTGGATCTGAACCAAGCGGCTGCATCGGAAGGGCTGAAAAAATGGGAGAAGGCAGCGATCCGGATCATTGGCGCGCCGAGACCACCAAAAAAACGGGATTCTGTCCCCATCCGGGAGTACCGGGCAGAAGATTTGGATAGCTGTTTAACTCTGCTCAATCAATACGCGGATAAAGTAAGGCTGGCTCTGGTTTGGGACCGTGATGAATTGGGCATAGAACTTGATTATCCGGATGTTTCGCAGACAGTGGTGTACGAGAAAGATGGAAAAGTAGAAGGTTTGATCAACTTCATCTATCATGACCATCTGGGAAAAACAAAAGAGCGATGGGCTTGGATCAATCATGTGGCCTACACTGCGCTTACCAGCCGCGAACGGAGGCGGTTTGTGGAAGCTTTTCTCTGCTATATCCAGGATGCCGGTTGTTTGGGCGCAGTGGAATGGGCACGGAAGTATTATCCGATGGAACCCCTATACCGCAACCGGTTTTTCCCTTATTTTCGATATGTGAACGTGGTCGCCTGGACCTTTAACCAGGAGATATCCCTCACGAAGATCCCGGCTGTGTATGAGGTGCAGATCTAAGCTTTGCTCGAAGCATCTAGAACAATCACTGCTGTGATATAATACAATCCGTGTTGTTCAGCAGGTATTAAAAAATTGATAATCCTTAACTCAGATAGGAGAAACAACATTGAAGAGATTTATATTTTTTTTGGTGGCAATTGTTTTAGTATTTGGAATAACATTTGGATTGAAAGGAGTCAATATGACAGAAAAAGATAGACGTATCGATTATATTGAACTTCCGACTGTTGATCTCGTTGAGGCCAAACGTTTTTATGGAGAAGTCTTTGACTGGAAGTTTGTCGACTATGGCCCAGATTATGCTAGCTTTAATGATGGAAGACTGGATGGCGGTTTTAGAAAAGAAAACACTGTTCAAAGAGGCGGCCCTCTTATCATCATTTATTCCATTAACCTGGAGCTCATAAAAGAAAGCGTGAAATCAGCAGGTGGAACAATTGTAAAAGATATATTTGAGTTTCCAGGAGGACGACGATTTCACTTTACAGATCCGAGCGGCAACGAATTAGCAATATGGTCGGATAAATAGAATAATTTTTGTTCCGATGCCCTGTTACTTGCGTAAAGGAAGCATCAGTATTCTCCTTATTTTTCGAGTTCATAGATCAAAGAGATTCCAAACCAGAAATGGTTTTCTTTCCCGAGGCGTCCAAAAGTACGAAGGTGTAGTTGGCGAACGGAATGATCCGAAGCTCATTCCATGCGTAGGCCAGAGATATTCCTATGTTAAAATCGCTGAATCCACGATCGCTCCCTTCGGCCAACCACTGCCCGCCGTTATACCCGAGGGAAGCAGAGAAGGCGGTTTCTAAAAATTTTAGTGGTTTGAAAGAATATCCTGTCTCGAGAAGAACATAATACCCGTCGCCGTTCGTGAAATCGTAGAAAATCGTGATTGCAGGCTGGAGCACAATCTCCGGCATTCCTTTACGGGCAAAAAACTTCATGGCTTGTATCATCTTCGAACCGGAAATTGGGCGCGAAATACCATCCGTAATGAATCAAACCGGCTTTTAAAGAAAATTGTTCAGACAGTTTCCGAGTATAAGCTAAGGTAAAATTGGTTTCATTCAGTTCTTTATTTGCGAAGGAAAAACTCA
>DAOWCB010000212.1 GCA_030633795.1 Candidatus Aminicenantota bacterium
AGAGCCTGAGTTGTTTGAGCGAGTTCGCCCGGCGGTCGACTTCCTGGAACAGGGGTTTGTGGACGCTCACGAAAATCTTCCGGTCCGTTTTTGCCACGGAGATTATCATCCGTTGAATGTCATCTGGTCAGAAAAAGGGATAAACGCTGTAATCGATTGGGAATTCCTCGGATACAAGCCTGAGATCTACGATGTCGCCATGATGATCGGCTGCCTCGGTATGGAAAAACCGCAGAGCCTCACAGGAGATCTCGTTTTTGAATTTGTGAAACACCTCAAGGAATCCGGGCTCATCGCAGAGAAAAGCTGGGCCAGCCTGTTCGAATTTGTACTGGCCCTCCGGTTTGTCTGGCTGTCGGATTGGCTGAAACGATCCGATCTCGAGATGATCGACCTTGAAGCGGTCTACATCCAGCTCCTTCTCGACAACCGTGAAATCTTCATCCGTTCTTGGGGAATTCATTCAGGGATTTAAAATTTCCAGGTTGCTGTGTTGTTGGCATGAAATCTTGGGAATTCGATTCATCGAAGAATCCAAAAGTGATTTATGTCGACCTTCGGAGCCGGTTCGTTCTGGTTAAATAGATGTCAATTGCCTGGTCGCAGAATGGAGAAAAGTGTTAAAAAATTTGACAGTTTTAAAAGAAAGGAGGGTTGTTGTATGCGACAGGAAGACGAGTGAAAGCCTGAGTGTTACAGGCGTTCCAACAGGCCTTTGTAAGCTTTATGGTGAGGTAGATTTTGTTTTTCTGCCAGGCTGTAGGCCAGATGATAGTCTTCCAGAACCTCTTCCCGGGCTCCGGGGGCGAACAAAGAGGCCGTGAAAGCGCACAGGTCCAGCAGCAACATATTTTTCAATTTATCTTTTTCCATCGTTGCCTCCGCCCTTTCTAGTGCAAAATCCATGCCAATCGTTTAAATAATTTGGTACCTGTCCCCAAATTATAAAAAATCTGTAAAATGAGTGTAAAAATTAAGAGATGTGTTTATCGAATAAGGCCCGCTTTTGTGTGATTAAACTGACGCCAGCAACCATGAGTGCTGAACAGAGAAAAGCGGGTATAAGTTCGTAAATTCCCGTTGGTTCTTTTAAAAATAGTTTCCAAAATATAGTTACCAACGTTCCTGAAACCATTCCGGCTACTACCCCATATTTTGTTGTTCTTTGCCAGTAAAGCGAAAAAATAATAGCTGAACCGAATGAAGCACCAAGCCCTCCCCACGCGAATAAAACCAACCAGAATATTAAGTCCTTTGCAATATAAGCCAGCCCCATAGCCACAACTCCGGTGAGAACAACCACAGCTCGGCTCAACCATAATTTACGGGATTCATCGATATCTTTTCCCTTCCGAAAAATTTTCTCGTAAAAATCCCGAACTATTGTGGAGGCTACAACCAAAAGTTGAGAGTCAGCCGTGGAAAGAATGGCGGCAAAAATCCCACCAATCAAGAGACCATAAATCACCGGACCAAAATATTTTCCGGATAATACCAAATAAATCATTTCGGGATTCTTATCCGGCAAATCCGAAGCTAATGGAATTACAGCACGACCTAAAAGGCCGATAAATACAGCTCCCCATCCCATAACCACATTCCAGAAAGTGCCGACAACAGTGGAAACTCTCAATTTTTCCGGATCATCTATAGACATGTATCTCACAACAATGTGGGGTTGACCTGGAGATCCTAATCCAATTCCGATAAATCCAATGATGACTCCCGCACCTAGAGAAAAAGGATCAATGTGGGCTGGATTCAGCCTATATAGCGTCTCAAGCAGTACATTATACCCGCCAATTTTTACCAACCCATAAATTGGGAAGACCACGAGTCCGAAAATCATAATCATCGATCTGATAGCATCGTTATAAGCGACAGCGATATACCCGCCCAAAACCATGTAAATCATAATCAAAAGGCCGGAAAAAAGAAGAGCTACAATTAGAGGAAGTCCCAAGGCCGTGCTCAGAGATTTTGCCCCTGCGTTAAATTGGGCAGCCAGATAGGCTGTCATAAAAATTATAATGATTAAAGCCCCAGTAATACGAATAAGATGTTTTGTGTCTTGGAATCTTGATTCAAAAAAATCGAGTATGGTTAGAGAGCCATGACGCTCTGTCTGAGCTCGAAGTTTATGTCCAATATAGATAAATTGAAACATCTCAACAGTGGCGACACCGACAACAGCCCAAATAGCTCCGGTTCCCATGGTATAAGCCATGCCACTTACTCCGAGGACCAACCAGGAGGACCGGCCAGATGAGACAGCCGAGAGAGCTACGATGAACTTATTCATCGCTCGCCCCCCAATGAAAAAATCAGATTGATTTTTCGTTTTCTTCAGTGTGAAAAATCCAATAAGAACCGGAAGAGACAACGTCAATAAAAAAATAATAAGGGCAATTGGGTGGCTCAGTTTGTCATACAGTGGCATAACTTAATCTTTCTTTTTACGTTTAACGAAGAAAATTACAATGGAAGTTGCAATGACAAGGAGTGGTAAAACAAGAAGAACAAATGAAGCTGATACCATTGAAATTTTGCCCATATTTACCTGACAGGTTTTTTCTTGATTCCAAGGAAATAGGCAGTATTAGCATCAGGGTCCATCTTCACTTTTATTCTTCCCGGCAGGGCACTGAGAATTGGATCTAAGCCCGGACCATGTCCTGCAGAATCACTCCATCCATGAATAACGACTCCGATGGTTACAGCGCCTTCGTATCTTCCACGTCCGTAGTAGTCATAATGATCTTGGATGGCCACCAGGTCTCCGAGCCGGAGTGTTTTTAAATCGTATTCCTCAACGGTTTCAGGACAGGTTGTATGAATATCATAATCTACGTTCTCCAAAATGAAAAATCCCAGCCCCATCCCAGAGCCCATTATATGTCCGGGAACCGTCTTCACCACAGGTATTACAAGCTGATCACCTTCGATGGTTATGCCTATGTTTTCCAATAACTTGGGAGAAACTTTGTTAACTCTCACATCTTCGAAACCATCGATCTTAAGGCCTACGCCCCTGGCTTTAACCTGAATTTTATCACTCAAAGAAAGCTGTTCCAGGATATCCTTCGGAAACCAGAACATACTGCTTCCATGTTTGCCGATGTAGATTCCTTTAGCTCCTTTGGCCGCACCGGAGATGAGTTTTGCCTCGTTGCCTATACACCCGAGAATGCCGAGAGCAGGCCCATCGAGATTCGTGAAGGAAACATCAGGTTCGACATGGTCTGCGTTCGCCCAACCATAAGCCAAATCTCCGACCGATACCGTATAGTTGATCGATCCCATGCCTAAATGCACAATTGATTTGCCGTCATAGGTTGTCGAATATCCTCTGCTGCTCGCCGGATTCACCACCCCTTGCACAGCAATAGTAAGGAGCTGGTCCTTGTTTGTTTTTAGTGCCGACGATTTAGAGCGCTGGGTGGCCTTTCCCGTTTTTATACCGAGAACTTTAGCGATGTTGGCCGTTGGGTCAATACGTGCGGTTATTTTGCCAAACCTGGTAGAGAGAATAGGGGTGACGCCAATACCCAAACCAGAGATATCACTTGGGCCGCTGCAGATAATACCTATAGTAGCTCCTCCTTTATAATATCCCATGCCGTAGTCGGTTTGTATGTCCTTCAGAATAACAATATCCCCGAAACGCAGTTTATCCAAACCATATTTCTTAATATCAGGCCGAAAACACGTCTGAATATGCCAGTTGCCGGAAAGACTGCCACGGCCTGCACCCTGGCCCATAATCAAAGCTGGGATCTCTTTGACGACAGGAACCTCAAGCTTGCCATTTATATCTTTAATTTCAAGCTTTTCTAATGTTTCCGGCGAAATACCGTGAGCGAATACATCTTCATATCCTTCTATCTCAAGGCCTATTCCG
>DAOWCB010000093.1 GCA_030633795.1 Candidatus Aminicenantota bacterium
CTCGACTCGTGAATAATCCAGGCTAATTTATCTAACCAATCAATTCATACAATTTTCCCGAGATCTCAAAGGCCATTTCCTGGGAGCAAAAAACGGGCACGTTTTCTTCATTTGCTTTTTTGAGGGTATCTTCATCGGGCTCACGATTGTTAACGATGATTATCCCAGCCAGGTCTTTCAATCTAGCCACAGCGATTATATTCTGGTGGATTTGTAGAGTGATCCAGAGGTTGCCTTCCTTACTGTTGGCAATCACATCGCTTAACAAGTCACTCGTATACCCACCCGTGATGTCCACATCCAGATTCTCTTGACCTGCAAGAGCTTTGAGCTGTAATTTTTCGATGATTTCTTTGATTTTCATTATTTAGTCCTCTTTATTTTTTTGATTTATGAATATTAGACCTGTTAAAATTCAAAGGGAGGGTTTTATTCAGCAAATCTGACAGCTCTTGTGAGAATTCTTCCATATTATCGGATAGATCGAAAATACAGTCTGTCAGATCGGCATCTCCTTTAACGACGTCTTCAGCAAAAGCCAGGCATGTGGGAGCCCCGCATACACCGCAGTCGATTTTGCGCAGTAATTCATATATTTCCTCTTTCAATTTTCTCTTCTTTATGGCTTTGGCCAAATCTGTATCAAGAGGTTTGAGAGGGCGGGGTTCAAATTTCCCTTTGATAAGAAAGTAATTTTGGCTGTAGAGTTTCCTGACCTCCCTGATGTCCGGACAGGCTTTTATTTGTTCAAACTCCAAGGTTTCGATCAATTTTAGAATCTTGTTGTTAGATGTGTAAAGGTTTTCCACTGTCAAGGAGCCTCCGACACATCCCTGGAGACAAGAATAAGCTTCGATAAAATCGATGTTTCTGAGTTTTCCCCTTTCGATGTCATCAAAGACTTTTATGATTTCAGCTAAACCCGAAACGGGTATGGAATTTTTTAGCCTCAAAGTCCGGCAGATACCGCCAACCATGGCCCACCCTACTCCTAGAATACAGATGCTTTCCAGAGCTTTCCTGTAACTGCTCTTTTCTATGCCTTCCATAGCAGAGAGGAGGGGGCCGTATACATCTGCAATAGAAATGGCACCATCTAAGAATGATTTTCCTTTTTCTGCGGGTTGTTTTATGGAAATCATTTTCACAGGACAAGGAGTGAGATAAAAAGCTCCGATTTCATTTTCCTCGATCTTGAGCTGTTTGGATAATTTTTTTTTGATTTCTCGACCAGCCAATTCTCTAGGCAGTTCGATAGGGATGATTTGATCGATGAGTTCTGGGTATTTAACCTGTATCAAACGTACTACTGTCGGACAGGCGTTGGAGATGAGCGGCTTAGGACCTTTATAATCCCTTAGGTATTCCTGGATGGCAAAGCTGACTTCTCCGCACGTCAGGGCCAGGTCGAATGCACTATCAAATCCCAATTTTTTTATTCCAGAGAGGATTTTCTCCGGCAAAATTTCTCTTCCGAATTGGGCATAAAGAGCAGGAGAAGGGATGGCGGCTGTGTAGCGGAATTTTGTAAGCTCTCCGAAAGGATCTGTCAACGGGACGATTGCGCTATTTGGACAAACTGTGATACATTCGCCACAATCGATGCATTTTTCTTCGATGATTGAGGCTTTTCCGTTTCTTACCCTGATAGCTTGGGTGGGACACACCCGCAAGCATTTCATGCGGCCTTCACACTTTTCCGTGTCGATCCGGATGGAGTGAAAGTATGTGCTCATTTGTTTCCTGTTTTATTCAAGCAAAATATAATGTCCAATGTCGTTCCTTTTCCAGGGATGGAAGTGATTTCGAATCGGTCGGCGTTTTTTTTGATGTTAGGAAGTCCCATACCTGCTCCGAATCCCATCTCTCGCATTTCATGTGTTGCGGTCGAGAATCCCTCTTTCATGGCTTGATCGATATCGGCAATTCCTTGGCCTTCGTCTTCGAGTTTAAGATGCAATTCCTCGGGAGTGACGCTGAGTGTGACCATCCCTTTTTTTGCGTACATGACGACATTCATTTCGGCCTCGTATACGGAGATGGATGCACGGATGACGATCGAGGGATCGATGCCGATTTCCTTGAGTATTTCTTTAATGCTGGTGGACGTCCTTCCCGCTTTGCCAAAATCGCCACCTTTGATTTTGAATTTTTGAGATAACACATACTCGTCGCTCATAGGCATTCCCTTTTAGGAAGGATCACTTACTCCCGGAAGACCATGGCTAAAGAGAAGACCACAGGTGGCGTACATCATGAGCTTGGTTGAAAGAAGCGGAATGCCCATTTCTTTGGCTAGTTTGATTCCTGCTTCATCCGGTTGTTTACCCCGAACATACACAATGGCTTTGGCATCGATGATATTGGCCGTTCGGACGGATTGAGCATTGGATAAGCCTGTAAGAAGGAGGATTCCGGGTTTGCCAAAAGCCAGGACATCGCTCATCAGGTCAGATCCGCCAGCAAACATGATTTCTTTGTCAAGACTGTCCTCTCCAGTGATGACTTCGGCTTGAAGAAGTTCCTTGATTTCTTTTAATGTCATTGTCGTATTCCTAGGTGGATATTTTTTTAATTCTCCCTCGAAAAAATATCTTAACTATTCATGTCTCCAGAAGTCAATCGGCAAAATGCAAAGCACAGGTCAGAAATATTCTTCGGCGATGTTTTTAGCCAGCGCAGGAACGGCTTTTTTTAACGGTTCAGATAATCCCGACTGAATTGTTTCCGGGATTGATTCGATTTGGCAGGCTTTTATGATCACTGTCACATTGCAGAAATCTTGCAATTCTTTCAGAAGATTGGAGGAGGGGACTTGATGGATTGAAAAATCATCGATTTTTTCAACTGGGAGTTCATCAAGGAGGATATCAAAAATTTCGCCTGGTTTTTTTCCTTTATCCACAGCATCGATGATCACGATAACTTTTGGTCGAATTTCACTCAAAGTAATGGTGAACAGAATTTTTCTTATACCGGTGCCTGCGTCTGCCAAAAATATATTTTCAGGGATGCTATAGTGGTTTTTCAGATAATCGATGACTTCAGGTCCGAATCCGTCATCACCAAAAAGGATATTCCCTACACCTGCGATCAAGATGTCTTTTCGACAGTAGGCAGGGACTTGTTCCATTTCTAGCTCGAAACACTCGCCTCCTTTTTTAAGGATAGACGACTATTGGAGAATATACAGCTCTAAATGAACAGACTCTCAGTAAGTCTCTATAGCAGTTGGGCTATCTTGAAATATTCGAAAACGTGTCTAAATTATTTCCTTCAGCATCAACGATATTGACCTTTACACCGATCTTTCCATCCAAAGTGTGTGTAGCGCAGGAGAGACAGGGATCATGAGCTCTGATCGTCATCTCGACCATATTCAAAATTTCCTCGTTATAGTTGCCGTCTTTGATCAGATCTTTGGCTGCTTTTTTTACAGACATGTTCATCGGAGCATTGTTGTGTGTGGTGCCGACTATCAGGTTAACATCGGTTATCATCCCATTTTCGTCCGTTGTGTAGTCATGAATCAGTGTTCCTCTGGGTGCTTCTACACAGCCCACTCCTCTGGCCGCTCTTGGTTCCACTTTTTTTCTGATATCGGTGCTTGTGATCTCAGGATCTTCGAGAAGTCGGTTAGTGTTTTCTGCGTTATACAGCAACTCGATCAACCTTGCCCAGTGATAGAGCAGAGGCTGTTGGGCAGGCCGTCCGAATTTTTCTCTGAATTCTTCAAGCTCAGCTTGAGCTAAAGGTGTAGGGATCTTATCACAGACATTCATCCTTGCCAGCGTATTGGTCCGATAAATCCCGTTCGGATTATCCAGATCCATCGAGAATTCGCCTGCTTTTTTCATGTAGGGGAACTTCAAATAAGACCAGGGTTCAATGTGCTCACGGATATAATCGGTGTAGTCCTCGACCGCAAAATCTTCGTAAGAACCGTCGACTTGCATCATTCTCAGTTTGCCATCATAAAGATCCATAGCTCCGTCATCTGTTACGGTCCCTAAGAATCCTGTATTGATAACACCCAGGGTATTCACGACATCCAAATATTTGGGAAAGAGGTTCTCTTTGGCGAAAGACATGGAAAATTTTGCCAGTTCAAAACACTCATCTGCCATTTTTTTCAGCTCTTGCCTATCTTCCTCTAGAAGGGGACGGCTGAATCCTCCGGGAACTGCAGCCGCTGGGTGGATGGCTTTTCCGGCGATTTTCTCCAGCATTGTGGCCGCAAGATGCCTGACTCTTACCACTCTTTTGGCCAGATCTGGAGCCGCGCCCAGAATTCCGAAAACATTCCTGACTGAATAATCCGCACCCGGTCCAAGCACAAAATCTGCTCCGGCTAAAAAGTAGAAATGGAGGATATGTTCTTCCATGTATGCAATGCTATTACACAACTCTCTTAATTTTTTTCCAGCAGGAGGAGGATCGACCCCAAAAACCGCATCAGTCGCTTTCGCGGATGCATTATGATGAGACCAAGGACAAACTCCGCATATCCGCGTAGTAATTCTCGGCATCTCTTCGACAGGCTTGCCGATACAGAATTGCTCGAAACCTCTCAATTCAAGGACGTTCATTTGAGCGTCGCTTACATTTCCAGCGTCATCGAGTTTGATAGTGATCTTAGCATGCCCTTCAATTCTAGTGACGGGTTGAATAGTTAATGTTTTTCCCATGGTTTAGCTCCTTTTTGGAAGGGGGCGCAAACGACCAGCCCCAGAGAATCGGTTAAATGTTGCTGCACGATCTGGTATTTGTTTGACATCAAGACCTATACTGGATAGCGCTCCCATCATATCAACCAAAGGATTGGCTGTATCTGAGAGAGGGCCGAAACAGCCCCTGCAGGGCATGTAGGCTTTGATGCATCTGGGTGTTTTCTCTGATCCTCCACAGCCTGATCTTGTGGCAGGGCCATTGCACAGGAAACCTTGTTCCATGTAACAACGAACTGTATCCAAAGGTTTTCCGACTTCGAATTCAACGGATTCAAGGGGTCTTTTCAGATCGGCCACCGCTTTCTCTTTTCTGATAGTCGGACAGTCATCACACACACTCTTTGTGGGAAGCTCAATAGCTCTTCCTTCTAAAAGTGCGGTAAGCGCTTCAACGACCATTTCAGGTGTTGTCGGACAACCGGGCAGCTTGAGGTCAACGTTTACGACTTCATGCAGAGCATAAATTCTATCTGTAAACGGAGATACCTCTTCGCTGGGAGTATCTGCCGAATCAGTGGTAACAGAACCGCGAAAAACCTTTTCCTGAAGTTCATCAACCGTAAACTGATTAGCCAAGGCGGGCAGGCCGCCATAACAGGCACAGGATCCCAAAGCGATGAGTGTATTGCATTTTTTCCTCATCTCCTCTGCTATTTCCTTGTTCTCTTCCACCCTAATTCCGCCAGAAATAATTCCCACATCTGCTTCGGGAATTTCTGGGCCTGGCTGATCACCTGTTTGTCCAAATAATTTATGATCCATAAGAACCGGAAAATGGACAAACTCAAGCTGGGGCAAAATGTCGAGAAGTGGCTCTCCGATGTCAAGGATGGTAATTTCGCATCCTGCACAGATGGTAAACCATTCTTCTGCTACTTTTACTGCCATTTTTTCCTCCTAGATAAATATAAAATTTTTTATTAATTCGACTTGTGCACAAATTAAGCTTTTTTTGGCTTGCTTGAATCTTGGATTGACGAAAATTATTTTTGTTTCTTGCATGCGAATTTCGTAGCAAAAAATATAGGTTTAGTCTGCGGAAATTAAACCTATTGTAACTATAGGGAAGATAAGATTTGCCTTATAATTACCTTGTATTCTATGTGCAAAACAACCGTTTGTCAACAGAAAAAGCAAAAAAAACAATAATGAGGTTAACAAAGCTATCTTCCTTAATTCATGCACAAAATTGCTCCTCGATTAGGTCTTTGAATTCATGGCTTTTTTTCAATAATCTAATCTTTTAAGGCTTGCTTTTTTGTTTGAAAAAAAAGTAAAATTTAGGAAATATAAATATCAATGAACAAAAAGGAGGAAGGATGACTAGAAAAACTTGTTCCGTTATGGGAATAATTCTTCTCTTGA
>DAOWCB010000308.1 GCA_030633795.1 Candidatus Aminicenantota bacterium
GTCCAATACAGCCCAGATAAACAGCAAATGAATATGACTCACGAATGGTGCAGCAATACAGCCATTCCGCTTCTCCAATCGAACCAAGGTCTTTGGACCAAGGATTACAGATGGCACACAGCCGAGATAGAAAGTCGCGAAACCATCTATATCACGGATAAATCCGAAATTCCCCCAAATGCCGGACCTTTCTTGAAAACCATGGAAGCCCGTGGGAGCATATCTCTTATCCATGTTCCGATTGCCTGCGGCGGAAAAGCTTTTGGATTTGTGGGATTGGAATCTCAACAGGAGGACAAAACCTGGTCGGTCGACATCATCGTTCTTCTCCGAATGGTCGGAGATATCCTCGCCAATGCTCTGGAGCGCAAGCGAGTGGAAGAACAACTCAATGCCTCGCTCAAAGAAAAAGAAGTGCTTCTCAAAGAAATCCATCACAGGGTTAAAAACAACATGCAGGTGATCTCGTCTTTGCTCAATCTCCAATCCAGCCGGATCAAAAGCCAAGAAATCCTCGAGATGTTCAAAGAAAGCCAAGACCGTATCCGTTCCATGTCTTTGATCCATGAAAAGCTTTACCAGTCAGCGGACTTAGCAAGAATCGATTTTTCCCGTTACATCCAAAATCTAGCCACTTATCTTTTTCAATCATATAGAATCGACCCGGAGGCAGTATTTTTAAAAACCAATGTCCGAGATGTTTCCCTCGACATCAATAAGGCCATTCCATGTGGCTTAATCATCAATGAGCTGGTCTCCAACTCCCTCAAATATGCGTTTCCGCAGATCAAGGGAGCCGACAATAAGAAAACAAAAAAAGGGGAAATAGACATTCAACTCACAGCCGATGATGGGAGAGTCACACTGCTTGTCAAGGATAATGGAGTTGGCCTTCCCTCAGACCTGGATATCGAAACGGCTGATTCCTTTGGATTACAACTTGTGACGACATTGGTTTCGCAGTTGAACGGCAGGATCGATATCAAAAGAAAACCTGGCGCAACCTTCAAAATCACATTCGATAAAGCGGACAAGCAAACAAACGCAAAAAGCTAGGCTTCTGTCCTTTCAATTATCCCTCCCCCCCATACAAGATCTTCGTCATAAAACACTGCAGACTGCCCAGGCGTCACCGCTCGTTGAGGGGTGTCAAACTTCAAACGAACTTTGTTGTTATCTAGAGGAATAAGCAAGGCTCTGGCTTGCTTGCGCTTATATCTGATTTTGGCCGTCACAAATGTCGAATCGCTTAGGTCCGATCGGGGGATAATGTTCAGCTGAGAAACAACCACACTTTTTTTGTACAGGTGTTTATTTTCTCCCACAACTATTTTGTGGCTTTCTGGATGGATCTCCAGAACATAAAGGGGATGGGGTGCAGCAATTCCCAATCCCCTCCTCTGGCCGATCGTGAAATGGAGGATTCCTCTGTGATGACCCAAGACACGATCTTCAGTGTCAACGATCGGCCCAGGTTGAAAAACCTCAGGGGTCTTTTGTTCGAGGAAACGTGTGTAATCATCATCCGGGATAAAACAAATCTCTTGACTCTCCGGTCTTTGGTACACTGCCAGCCCCAGCTCTTTGGCTTTCCTCCGGACTTCCTGTTTGGTGAAATGGCCGATGGGCATCAGAGTGTGGGCAAGCTGGTCTTGCGTCATCGTGTATAAAAAATAGGATTGATCCTTTTGCAAGTCCCTCCCTTTTTTCAAATGAAACCTTGCGGAACTCTTATCAAAGAATATGTTGGCATGGTGTCCTGTCGCAATATAATCTGCTCCCATTTTCTTGGCTCTCTTCCACAAAATATCAAACTTTATATACTGATTACACCGAATGCAGGGATTCGGAGTTCTCCCTTTGGCATATTCTTCACAAAAATTATCAACAACCCATCGTTGAAAAGACTTCCTCAAGTTTATGACATAATGGGGTATTTTTAGCTGGGCTGCCACGCGGTTAGCATCAGCGATAGCACCCCGACCGCAACAAGAGCGAGGACTGTCACAGTCCTGTTTGGGCAGAGGATAAATATCCATCGTGATTCCGATCACCTCGAAACCTTGCTCTTTGAGAAGCGCAGCGGCGACAGAAGAATCCACCCCGCCGCTCATAGCCACCAAGACTCTTTTTTTTCTCATCTTATTCCTGCCCATCCAGCATACCAAATAACTCACTACCTCGACAACAGAAGCATCTCTATTTCCGTGATAAATTGACAGAACATACCTTCGATGTTATAACCTTGATTCTTACTGTCAAAGAAACAAGCGCCTGAGGCTCAAATGAACGACAAAATCGCAAATCCACCCAAATTCATTTACAAAAATATCCTGGATGGCATAGGCAACACACCACTCATCCGACTGGAAAAGACCACCCTTAACGTTAAAGCGGATATTTTTGCCAAATTGGAATACTTCAATCCGATGGGAAGTGTGAAGGATCGGATTGCCAGCTACATGATCGAAAAAGCTGAAAAGGAGGGCAGAATAAAACCCGGAGATACTATCATAGACAATTCATCGGGAAATACTGCCTTAGGATTGGCAATGGTCTGCTCGGTCAAAGGATACAAAGTGAAGATGATCGTGCGAGACAATCTGAGCATGGAAAAAATCAAATTTCTTGCTGAAAAAGATAAAATGGGAGTTCAGATAATGAATGTCCCTGGATTTGAGGGAGATGTATTCAATCTGAACATTCCGGAAAGTATCGGACCCACGAACTTCTCCCGTTGGTTCGATATCATAAAATGCAGCTGGGAGGAGCTTGAAGACGGTAAATGGATGGGCCGTGGCTGGGTTGAAGGAGAAATAGAGTATACTGTCGATGTACAGATCGGTGATGACTATGTGGATTTTATTATCAAGCTGACAAACCGAAGCGAAGCAGTCTGGAATGAAACGCAGGCTTTCAATTGTTTCAGTAATCGCCACGCTGCTTCGGTACGCGACCATGAAGGCA
>DAOWCB010000144.1 GCA_030633795.1 Candidatus Aminicenantota bacterium
AAGTTAAGCAAGAGCTTCCAGATATAGAGAAAACAAAAGAAACAGAAGAAGTGCTAGAAGTTGAAAAGCACGAAAAGGAATTGAAGACAGAGGATCTCATCGAAGAGCTGATACAAAAAGAAGAAAAAATTGAAGAGGAAGTGGAACCTGAAAAAAAAGTCGAGGATGTTGAGGATAAAGAAAAGGAGCGTAAGGAAGAAATAAAAGGGGAGGAAGCAGGGGCGGATCAAACAATATTTGAAGACTATTTTGAAGAACCGGAAAAAGCGCCTGCCCCAAAAAATCGATTAGGTTTTTTACAAAAGATCAAAAAATCTCTGCCCTTGATGATAGGCTCGACAGCCCTTGTGGTTCTTGTTGCTGCCGGTGCAACGTATCTTTTTTTGAAACCCAACAAGTCACAAACTCTCTCTAATCAGAAAAATATGGAGAAAATATCGGATATCAAACAGTCCACACCCTCTATGGATCAACAGGGATTTTCTTCTTCGCTGGCAACACAGGATGAGAATGATCAAAGCGAACCTTCGAGGGGACCTACTCTAGAGGGTGCGGAAGGAAATCCGACTGAAAATGCAACTCCCAATGATGATATTGTGAATACGGAGGCGGAACCTGAATCGACTTCTGAATTTATGTCGACAACAGGACTATCCTCGAGCCAGCGACAGATTATGCTCCCAGATGGTGCATACTCTCCTGAATCACGGCAGTTTGAGATTATAGAAGTAGAAGAGATTGGCGAAGAGCAACTGAAACAGTCCAATGTGGAAATCAGTTCCCCTCAGTTGGAAGAGGCAATCAAAAGTATCATCCAATCTGAAAATACCTCTGACAGGATAAAAGTAGGAGATTTGGTGCCGATCGATACAGTGGATGTGCCTCCCGTTGCGACGAAAAAAATCAATCCCAGGTACCCTCCAGTTGCTTTTCAAAAGGGAATAGAAGCCACGGTTGTTTTTCGTGCTCTTATATCCGAATTCGGGAATGTTTTGGATATTGCCTTTGTAGATCCTGGAAAAACAGCCCTCGCATTTAAAAATATGTGTGATGAGGCTATTCGGCAGTGGAAATTTTCACCGGCAAAAAAAGGTGGCGTGAGCGTAAAAGTGTGGAAAACGTTTTCCATCGCATTTAAGAAAAATAAAATGGAATAGGTGATAAAATGTCATTAACCAAAGAACAAGAGGACCTTTACAAAAAAACCATGAATGAAGCCAAAACCCAGCTAGATGGAATCGATGGCGAAATGGAGAAAGAGCTGCAGAAAACTCGTGAGCGATTGGCTAAGCTCCAGGAATCTAAAAAGTCCTTTAAACAGATTTACGTGGGGACCGCCGAACTTCTAGGGATTGAGGTGGAAATCGAAGATGATGATGAGGACAACGTTCCTACGGATGGAAAGCCGTCCCTTCAAAATATGCAATAATATATTTCGTTTATTCCCAATATCCGAGCATTTTGAAACGTTTCATGGAACCATAGAGAGACAGGAGCCTTTTGAATTCTTGTCCCCAAGCCTTGCCACTTCGACCATAAAGCGCACAGCCATCTACTTTATCCAGGAATTGATTTGCTCCCGTTGCACAACCGCGACGCCGACCTCTGATGTGATGGCAAAAATCTCGGGGAGTTTTTGCGTTGCCTTGACATAATTTAGGATATGGATTGACATCAATTTTGCTTTTATATAGAGTATCAAGGAAATCTGCTGAAGAATGTGTTGATGCAGCAACGAAAAAAAGAAAAAAATAGCTAAACCGATGGAGAAGTCTTTAACGGTCAAAAGCGACCTTATCGAGATAGAGAAGATCCGTAGTTTTTTGGAAGAGACACTCAAGGATTTTGACCTTTCTGAGGAAGCCTATTATTTAATCGAGCTTTCCCTCCTTGAGATATGTATAAATATCGTCAGGTATGCCTATTCTGAGGAGAAGGGGGATATATCCCTAAAAATTTGGAATCAGGAAAAAGAGATCTTTTTCGAGATAAGAGATTGGGGAATTCCGTTCGATCCCAGGGAAGCTCCGGAACCGGACATTCAGGAAATGGTCAAGCAAGGCCAGACAGGTGGACTGGGCATATTTATATCACGTCAACTCATGAACGGATTTGAATACAGACGTGAAAACAACCAGAATGTCCTGATCATGCATAAAAGTATCGAAGAAATTAAGGCCTCAGGTTCAATATAGAACTTTATCTTCTCCTTCTTTTTCGATTTGCTTATCCAGCCACTTGAGGATGAGGTCTCTTCTTATGAGGACATGCTCGATCTCTTTGTCCGTCAAATACTCACCGACCACACCTTTGATGGATTCCATGTCTAAGCCTTTTAATTTTTCCACAAAAGCACGCGGCAGTTGTTTCATCAATCGCGGGCCTTCTTTAAATTTCTCGTCATAGATGAGCTTTTTTGCGAATTTCCCTGAAGTACGGAAAGAGCGGGAATGGTCGATCAGAATCATCCGCCAGTCATCGGTAATGAGAAACTGATTCTGGTGACGGTCTTCGTTCGCGATCAGATTGTCGAAAGCGCGCTGTAGGTACAAAGCCCGATTCCAGTGAAAGACCTTGTAGGAGGGTGTTTTTATTTTTTGTTCATATTTATCCTTGAGGCTCATCTTGGCATCAACCCAAAGCTGGCAAGAACCCCGGTTATTCTGGAATCTTTTTTCCACTGTGGGAGGCACCATGTTCAACCCGAGATGTTTGTCCAGTCGGTATGCGGCAATCTCCCATCTCCAGTTTTCCACAAATCCCCTCATGCGCCCCTCACAATTTTTCCAGAGGGCATTTTTTGTGACCGCATCCTTTTCTAGAGTGAGTTTCCAGGGTTTGGTCACGGCCTCCCGTTCACTGAAGGGTTGTTCCTGACTCACGATTTCGCCGTTTTGGAGAAAAACTTCCCATTTTTCTTTTTCGACCGCTTCTTCGTCGGTGAACTGGGCAAAAGCTTGGAGATTAAAGCCAATGGCAAATGTAAGGATTAATAACATTAGGAAAATATTTTTCATTGTTGTCTTCCCTCCTTCATAAGTGATTTAATATAATACCTTGTTTTGGCCCATTTCGTTGATCATCTCCTCGATTTCTGTGAGGAGAAGCTTTTTACGGGCCAGCACGGCGTTTATTTCCTCATCCGTCAAGTAAGAGCCTACTGCATTTTTGATATTATCATATTCTAAAGCTTTGACTTTTTCCACAAATGAGTGGGGGAGTTGCCTGAAAAGCTTTTTTTCCTTCAATCCCTTTTTTCCATAAAGGAGTCTCTTCTGATACTTTTTTTTGCTGCGGAATGCCCGGGAATGGTCAATAAGAATTGTTCGCCAATCCTTGGTGTAGCGTATATTTTGTTGTGTCCGATCTTCATTGGCGATCAGGCTATCGAAGGCCCTAGCCAAGTATTTGCCCCTGTTGAATACCGTGGCGTCCGGATTTTTGTCGGGAAGGGGGATACCTTGTTCCATGACATCAAGAAGACTGAATTCGGAAACGATCCACAGCTGGAAGGATCCTTTTCTTTCGTAATATTCTCTCTCGACTGTGGGAGGGATCATGTTTAATCCCAGGAGCTTATCCATCCGGTAGGCTGCGATTTCATACTGCCATCCTTCCAGGTGCCCTTGCTGGACTCCTTGGGGATTCTTCCAACACGCGCTTAACTCTTCTTCGCCCTTTTTTAGATAAAGTCGCCACGGTTTTGTTACACCTTCCCCAATTTCTTCGGCTTTTATGATATCTGCTGTTTTAAGAAGCGCTTCAATTTTTTCCCTTTCGACGATTTCTTCGTCTGTGAATTGCGCATAGGCCGCAATGATGGCTAACAAAAAGACAAAGATTATAATAGACAGAATGAGCCTTTTCATGTTGTTTCCCTCATGCTTAAGTTTTCCTGTTCGTTTTGCCTTTAATATAATAATGACATGTTCATAGAAAATCAAATAAAATGTTATGTACCATTTACAAAAGGCAGGTGAAATGAGAAAAACAAAAATTTGTTTGTTGATAATCCTGATTTTTATGGTGGCTTGCTCGAAAAACAAATATTCTCCGACCATTCGGTTTCCCTACAAGTGGCTGGATGAGCCTGGGTATGGTGGAACTATAGATCAACAAGAGTTTCCTGAGCCATCGGGCATTTGTTTTCATCCGACAAGGAAAACTCTTTTTGTTGTTAGCGATGAGGGAGAGATTGCCGAAATCGAAACGGATGGAACTCCTGTTTTTAGGATGAAAATTCCAGGTGATTTAGAGGGTGTTACCGTCAATCCGGAAACAGGGCTTTTGTATCTAGTTAAAGAGGGGGATGATATCATATTGGAGTTTGATCCGGATAAAAGGGAGATCATCCGTTCATTTCCTCTAAACCGGTTCTATCAAGGCAATCCTGATTATATCGAGAAGCGAGAAGACAGTTATGACAACGGAGTCGAATCCATCGCATTCGTGGAGGATAAAAAACATCCTGAAGGGGGGACATTTTATGTCGGGAACCAATTGGATCCCTCGTGTGTCATGGAAGTCCAAGTCCCGTTAAAATCCAGCCATGAACAGACAGCAGAGGCACACATCCTTAGGGTTTTGCCCCTAGAATTAGACGATCCTGCAGCCTCATATTATGATCCCCAAACCGGACTGTTAAATGTAGTGAGTGATTTCGATAACATCCTTATCGAGATAACTCTGGGCGGCAGGATTGTCAGAGAGTACGCCTTCCTGGGAGACAATCAGGAAGGAATCGCCAGGGATGATGAAGGCTATTTGTACATCGCCCAGGATTCTGGCGGAATCCTAAAGGTCAAAGATTTACGTTAAACCGTCCATCCCCTCCATCTTATTTGCAAGGCTGAACTATTTACGAGCTGAGATTGCTTTACCACGTTTACAACGGAGGATCGGCTCGCTCAGAGTGTAAAAAATGCCAA
>DAOWCB010000181.1 GCA_030633795.1 Candidatus Aminicenantota bacterium
TGTTTACCGTCGCCGAAGTACATACCGGCGTACATCTTGAATGGGAGCATGAGGCGCTTCCTTTTGGGGAGGATATCACTGAGGGAAAACAGCGGCTAACCGTGGAAATCGGAACAAACGAGTATTTAGTCAGTTTGTTGAGAAATAATTCGACAGGAGAAGAAATTTGGGGGCTGCTGATCGATTCGTCTTATCTTAAAAACAGTTTTCTGCCCAATGTTATACAAATGTCTATTTCCTCTGAGGATACCGATTGGATCATTCGGGGAAGGAACCGGGAACTGATTTTGGCCTCGGCCAACCCTCCCACCGGATCGTTGACAGTCAAATCAGACTTCATCGGCAATTTTCCCAACTGGACAATGGAATTCTATCAAGCTGATCCACGCTTTCTGGAGGACTTTCTGGTATCGCGCCGCGGAATTTATTTCTACATGTTTATCTTGATTGCTGGAATATTGGTTTTTGGACTGATATTGACCATAAGATCGTTCACTCGGGAGATGGAGCTCTCGAGGATGAAATCGGATTTTGTCTCCACCGTCTCTCATGAGTTTAAAAGCCCTTTGACCTCAATCCGGCAGATCGCCGAAATGCTTCATGCAGGACGCGTGCCCTCTGAAGAACGACGCCAAAAGTATTATGACGTACTTCTCGAACAATCTGAAAGACTTTCATTGCTCACCGAGAATGTTTTGAGTTTTGCCAAGATGGAGGAGGGAAAAAGAGAGTTTGTTTTTGAACAGGCGGACATAAAAGCCCTTCTGATGAAGATCGTATCGACCATCCAAGACCGGGTGAGGCATGATGGATTCGAGATCGAGGCTGAGATCGAAAATTTCCTACCGCCGATTAGGGCCGATGTTTCGGCGCTAACGCAGGCCATCACTAATTTGATCGACAACGCCGTAAAGTATTCAGGGGATTCGAAAAAAGTTTTTGTGAAAGCCCAAGTGGATGAACAGCATCTTGTTATCTCGGTGAGAGACTATGGTGTCGGAATAAAAAAGGAGGAATTGAACAAGATTTTTGATCGATTCTACCGGGGCGGGGATGAATTGACGAGGACAGTCAAGGGGAGCGGCCTGGGATTGACACTGGTCAAACAGATAGTCGAGGCTCACAAAGGGAGCATCCAGGTCGATAGCGAACTCGGGAAAGGCAGTGTCTTCTCGATGAAATTTCCGATTGATCCAAACAAAGGATGACCGATATGGCAAAAATACTAATCATCGAAGATGAAGAAGCGATCCTTTTGGCCTTGGAAGATAATTTGCGGCTGGAAGGATATGATGTCGAAAGCGCCAAAGACGGGGAACAGGGACTTTCCATGGCACAAGAGGGGAAGTTTGATCTCATCATCCTGGATATCATGCTTCCCCGGATGGATGGATTCGACGTGTGCAAACAATTGCGGCAGGATGGGATCATAACTCCGATATTGATGCTGACAGCAAAAAGCCAGGAGATCGATAAGGTCTTGGGGCTGGAACTGGGAGCCGACGATTATGTGACGAAACCCTTTAGTCCTCGGGAGCTTCTTGCCCGTGTAAAGGCCCTTTTGAGAAGGTCAAAACAGGTTCAACAAGGAACGGATGAGATTTCTTTTGGCGATGTCGAGGTGGATTTTAAAAAATATGAGATGAAAAAAGCAGGATCCTTGGTCTATTTGACTGCCCTTGAGTTCTCGCTGCTTCATTTTCTGGTTCAAAATAAAGGTCAGGTGGTGAGCCGGGATGCCATCCTGGACGAGGTATGGGGGAGAGATATCTATATTCAGCCCCGGACTGTGGATAAGCACATTGCAGAACTGAGGAAAAAAATCGAGGATGATCCTACTGTGCCAAAATACATTTTAGGCGTGAGGAGTGTTGGATATAAATTTTCAGAATGAGGAGGCTTCGCGGAAACTTCATGGTTTTGTTATGGAAACGTCATTCACCTCAAAGTGTTTTGTTTTATATTTCCTCCGGATGAGAAAAAAATGTAGGAGGAGACATCATGAGATCTAAACGATTTGTTTGGGGTTTTTTGGTTTTAATTCTGGTTTTTGTTTCTCTAGATAGCATGCAGCAAAGTGCCGAACAGCTTTACCAAGCGGGACTGTATGCAGAGGAAGTGGAAGGCGACCTCCAGAAAGCAATACAGATTTACACGCAGGTTATCGAGAAATTCGGTGATAAAAAAGAGATCGCTGCTGATGCTCAACTCCACATCGGTCTCTGCTATGAAAAACTGGGGAAGTCTGAGGCTATCAAAGCGTATGAGCAGGTCTTGAAGAATTATGCCGGCCAGGCCAAACAGGTGGCCACTGCCCGCGAGCGTCTCTCCGCCCTTCAGGCGAAGGAGCCATCAGAGTTAAGCACGAAACTTGTTGAAGGAGAATTGGCCGCAATGGCCCAGGCCTTTTCCCCGGATGGGACAAAATTGACATTCTCTCCAATGGATAATAAAGGATTCAACGTCGCTGTTTATGATATTCCTAGCGAACAAATGGATTACATCACCCGTTACGGCTGGGAAAAACAGGTTTACTTTTCCAGTTGGTCCCCGGATGGGAAAGAAATCGTTTTCCTTCAGTACAGTTCAGATCTGGCGGGCCCGGGCGAGATAGCTGTCTCATCCCTGGATGGGAAGGCTCGCATTCTTTACCGCGTAGAGAGCATTAAGGAGGGGTATCCGACTCCCTACTGTTGGCTGGCCGACGGCAGCGCCATTGTGGCAAGCCTTTTGAATCCTGATATGACCGGAACCCTGGGTCTTATTCCACTGTCGGGGGGTTCCTTTAAGGCACTGCATTCTTTGAGAGGAACCGTTCAAAGATTTGGGAAGATCGCAGATACTTCGCCAGATGGGCGTTTTATCGTGTTCCAGGATAGAAACCCGCAAGGAAAACATGACCTCTATATTATCAGCGTGGATGGCAGTTCGCTCGATGTGCTGAGCGATCATCCCGCTGATGAAGAATCTCCGCGCTGGTCACCCGACGGGAAACATATCGTGTTTTTAAGCGAGAGATACGGCACTCCGGCCCTCTGTGGTATCGCTGTTAAGGATGGGAAACCTGCAGGTGAACCTTTTTTGATCAAGGGGGGAATCTTCCCGTTACTCAACTGGACAAAGCAAGGGTTGGCTTATCATAAATCTCTGAATGTCAGGGACATTTTCACTGTTTCTATTGACCCGGAGACTCTTAAGATACAAGAAAAACCACGCCAGTTGGCGTACACACCTACAGGAGCCAATGTCTGTCCTTCCTGGTCACCCGATGGTAAAAATCTGGCATTTGGCGCAAATCAACACCCGTCCGGAGGGAGAAGAATTATTGTTGTGCCCATCGATGGGGGAGAGCCCAAGGATTTCACCAATCCCGACACGAATCAACAGATAGGGATACTTCACGATCTGCGCTGGCTGCCGGATGGCAGCGGCCTCAGTCTTTCAGGTCTGGATGGCACAGGAAAACTTACTCTGTTTCAGCTCGATTTCAAAACAGGAGAGTGGAAGGAGTGGCCCATTCCCGTCAGTAAATGGACCCGGACAGAAATTAGCAAAGATGGCAAATCGTTTCTGTATGCCCGTCATGGTTTCTTTCATGCTGAGCCTGGCATAATCGAACGCAATCCAGCAACAGGGGCTGAGCGTTATGTGTACCAACCGGACGGAGAACGCGGGAAAGCATTTCGTCAGCTCAAATTATCGAGTGACTTCACAAAACTGGTTTTTACCGAGGACAGTGCGAGAATAAAATTGATAGATATGGAGACAGGAAAACACAGGGATTTGACATCCGAATACCACGGCTACTTGGCTATGTCGCCTGATGGGGAACACATCATCTCAACGGGAATTGATAATAAGTTAGGGCATCCCACGGCCGTGTTCATCATCTCGGCTGCCGACGGCTCGGCCAGGAAGCTTGATCTTGGTTTTCCCAAAGACACTACGTTCGCCGGTTTTGACTGGTCACCAGACGGCCGTCAGATCGCTTTTGTGGTCGGATCGCAAAAATTCGAGATCCATCTGATGAAAAATGTCATTCCCAAATAAAATCTAAATAAAATCTGAGAATATTTTCTTGTGGCTGAAAATTAAAGATTAGGGCGGCTCTTTCTTGGGGGAAAAGAGCCGCCCTCTTTATGCAGGAAGTAATAATAAAGAGATAGGTATCAAATCAAAATTTGAGATCACTTTGTAATAATCAATAATGCTCATCTATTTTAAGCTTTAACAGGTTGGACAGCATCCGCCTGTGGAACAAGCGCCGCCTGAACTGCTTGGAGTCGTAGATAAACCCATCCGGCAACTGAATGTGCCCAACGTCTTTTCGACATCCGTGGAGCCGCATTTATCACACTTGAACTTGTCTGTTTCCAGGGGGAGTCGTGTGATCGACAA
>DAOWCB010000094.1 GCA_030633795.1 Candidatus Aminicenantota bacterium
AAGCGTGGCGAGTACGAGGAGGAAATATCATTGATCCCCCGGAGAAGGGCTGTGGGATCCAACGCGATTATAACCGGTGCGATGGTTTCGTGCAATGATTCGAAGTTAAAATCTCTCACCACACCGATGACACGGTGAGGAGGGAATCTTCTGCCGGGAAGGCTTTTTCCGATCGGGGAATCCCAGTTCATGTATTTGACCAATGCCTCGTTAACGATGATGGCCTCGCTCTCATCTGTTCGGAATTCTCTTGAAAAATTCCGGCCATTCAAGACTTCAATCTCCAAAGTCTCGAGATAATCATAATCTGCAGTAAGTTGAAAAAATTGTTTGTAAGAGCCATCTTCAGCCCTGAAACCCATCTCAGTCCAATCCCGGGCAAATGCGGTGGAAGTACCGGAGACACCAAGAATTTCGTTGCGCGATTCCAGTGAATTCCGGTAGCGCTCCACTATTTGGCGACTCTGATCCTGCGCACTGTGATTTTGGATCACTACGACATGATTTTTGTCAAAACCCAAATCTTTGTTGATCAGGAAGCGCAACTGATCCTGCATTGTGAGGGTGCACACGATCAAACCAATCGAGAGGGCGAATTGGCCCAGAACAAGGCCACGGACCAGCAGATTAGCACCGGCTGTCCGCAGTTTATTGCTCATGACTTCGACAGCTTGGAATCGAGACATAAAAATGGCGGGATAACTCCCCGCGATGCCTGCCACCAAAAGCATGAGAGAGAGCATAAAGGCAAATGCCCAGAAATTGTAAGAGAGAAACAAATTCTTGTTGACCATAGCATTAAAGGAAGGAAGAAAAAGATAGACAAGCACCACACCGAGAAAAAGAGCCGACACACTCATGAGAGCAGCTTCCCCTAGAAATTGTACGATGAGCTGAGATCTCACAGCACCCAGGACCTTTCTGACTCCAACCTCTCGGGTCCGAGTGGCCGCGCGCCCCACCGATAAAGTCATGAAATTTATACAGGCCACACCAAGTATGAGCACCGCTATAGCCATCAATATATAAGAATAAATAGGGTCACTGGAACCTTCGAATCCTACTGGCAAATCCGGATTGAGGTGAATATCGGTCATGGCCTGCAAATGAAGGGTTACCATATCCGCATCTCCCTCCGGATAATGATTCCGGACCACCGTCTGGAGTTTTGTCTCGATATCAGAGGGTTTTACGGGATAGGCCATAAGCACATAGGTTTCGAAAAATACGCTGAACCAATTGTCAAGTGCCCGGCTGCTGAGATATTTGTGGACATTCTCGATGTGAATCAGCATGTCGAATCGAATGCTGGAATTGGGAGGAACATCTCGAGCAATCCCACTGACCACGAAATCATGGAACTTATCCCCAAGTTTAATGGAAAGTTGCCGGCTTAACGGATCGACATTGCCAAAAATTTTATCAGCACAGCTCTCGGTGAGAACAACAGCGCTGATGTCTTGGAGCACAGTCGCCTCTTCGCCCCTGAGCAGTGGAAAAGAGAACAGCTCGAAAAAATCCGGATCGACAAGATGGTAGCGTTGTGTGTAACTTTTGTTATCATAACGGACGACATCCGATCGTATAACTAAACGAACAGCTTGCTTTATTTCGGGAAAAGAAGATTCCAAAGCTTCCGCAAGGTTCCAAGGAGCTTCAACATAAGAAAAGGCATCACGTTCGGGGGGATCCTCTGTTATGTAAACCCGATAAAGGTTTTCCCTGTTACGGTGAAATTTGTCATAGCTTAATTCATTCTGTACATATAGATAAATTAAAATACAACTGGCAATGCCCAGAGCAAGACCGAATATATTAATGAATGAGTAAACATGATGTTTTTTCAGAATCCTGAAAGCGATTTTTATGAAATTTTTCAACATGACAAAACTCCAATTCGTATAAATTTTCAGAAAGGAAGGAAGGGACCGGAAAAAACCTCAACCAAGCAAAATCTATAAGGCTGTTCATAAACCGCACAAGAAAATTTGGCCTGTCGACAGCGTTTTTGTTCATTTAAGGTAGCTGTTGCTGCGCGTATCTTTAGTAATCCCACTCCAGATCGATCAGCGTCCTACAGCACTTCGTTCCTTTAATAGTTCGATCATGAGAAGGCCGATCTCGGTGTTATCGATGTAGAGCCCGTGTACGGGATCTGTTTCATCGGCCAGAGCGGCAAACCCTTCGCTGCCGTAACCTTTGGCATACAGGGGCACGAGGGAATTGGTGTGCTCATCATTATGCCACTCCATTCCCGGCACCCTCCCCTTCCCTTTGTTTACCAGGGATTTCCAGGTTTTGGCCACGTCGCCATCCGGCAATTCCAACCCCGATCCCGGACCTGCTATGTAACCGGCCTCATGGTCGCTCGTGACAATGAGAAGGGTATCCTCCCATCGGCTGTTGGTCTCGACCCAATCCACCACGGTCTCCACTGTCTGGTTAAAGGAAATCTGTTCCTCAATCGTACGGCCTGCCTGGTTTTCCTCACACGCCCAATCCACAGCCCCTCCTTCGATCATGAGGAAAAAACCGTCAGGATCATCATCGAGGACATTGAGTGCTGCCAGGGACATTTCAATCAGAGTAGGGACAGTCTGGACAAAGGTGACTTCGAATGGGTCAGCTTGCCCATCGCCTTCCCGTTCCTGTTGGAGTGTTCTGTAAATAGGAGCTATTCCGAATACTCGACTAGGGGCTGGGCCCTCGATCATTGACCGGAATGCTTCAGCGGTCTGGATCACTGTCCAGGGATCGGGACGGCCGTCTAAGTCAGCATCGGCACCTAGTTCGCCTCGTAGAAGAGCCTCCCATGTTTCCTGGTCTCCCACATAGCGGAATTTTGGTTCTTCGATTGGCCACCCGGACATATCATAATAAGGATGGCCGCCTCCCATGACCACATCGGCTGGGCTCTCGCGGATGATTTGTCGTACGATGTCTCCATACTTGTAGCGGTCGTCTGAATGGGCAAGAAAGGAAGCCGGAGTGGCGTGGCAGAAAGTCACCGAAGTAACTGTTCCTGTTTTTTTGCCCAACCCCTCAGCCAGCTCGACTATGCTCGTGAGCCTGGTCCCATCAGGGCTGAGACAGACCACGTCATCATTGGTTTTAACTCCTGTTGCCATGGCTGTGGCAGCAGCCGCAGAATCGGTGGGATAAGAAAGGACAAAGTCAAAGGAGGCCCAGGCTTTCTGTGGATCATAAGGTGTGCTGGATGCAGAATGTGTGCTGACTGCGAAGCGGACAGGAAAGGATTCGTAAACCTGTACTCCGGTCCGGCCGTACTGATAGAGGCTGGCCAAGTCGAAACAGTTATAGCCGCAGCCGTCCGAGATCATTAGAATGATATTCAGCGGCCGGGGAGCCCTTCGGCAGGAAGGGGGTATGAACAGAATGAAGCTAATGACCAGGAGTACCAGAATAACAGGTGAAGATTTTTTCTTCATGTTTATCACTTGGATTGGAGAAATAAAGCGTTTTCATATCACAAAAGGTCAGATATAGTCAATGTGCAGCATCAACCCTGGAAAGATCATTCGGCAAATTTAGAGGGTTCCCGGGTATACAAAGCCCTGCGCGCCTCTTCGATAACACGGCTGTCCACCCAATAAATATTTGATATCTCCCCTGGCTCGTTGTATCGGCTGAAAAAGAGATACTTTCCGTCCGACGATAAGGTGGGACAGGTTTCGAAATACTCTGTATTTACTTCGTTTCCCAGGTTCACAGGCTTTGACCAATCGCCATCTTCATCTCGGAATGCAACGTATATATCTTGTTTGCCGCGGCTGTCATCTTGAATAGAGTCGACAAGTATAAAACTCTCATCAGGAGCAATAAAACCGTGGCCTCCAAATTCCAATCCCGCCTCGCCGGCTTCTTTGACAACTCCTTTTTCAAGCAAAGCTTTGTATATTTTTTTCTGGCTGATATTCGAATAATACAGCGTCCCTTTTTTTGAACAGGTGGGGAAAAAGGCGGACTCGTCTGCGATCTGTCCCTTCAAAGGCTGGGGGTGATGCCAACCGTTTTCATGAATATCAATTTTCCAGATTCTGACATCCAACCCTTCGTCATAGGGAGCGAAAAAGATATGGCGGCCATCCCATGAAAAGAAAGCCTCCATCTCTTCTTTTTTTGCCCCTTTGCTCAGGCTTACCGGTTTTGGCTTCGTCCATCTTGCCTCTACAATTCTTGTGTAATGGACGCAAGCCGGTTTCCCGGGGACTTGGACGGTGAATAACAGTTCATCCCCTGCCGGAGAAAAACTGAGGGCGAATTCGTACCTGCCTTCCAGGGAAATGAGCCCAGGCGCGAACAGCTCCGCTTTCCTCCCCGATCCTTTTTGTCCGAAATACTTTCCAGTGAGATGGGGGAACGGTTGTTCACTCGGGATGGCAAATGTCATAATGATGCTGAAGCTGAAAATGAGCGATTTTTTACAAATTATTTTTAGGACCATTTTATCTTCCCATTTAAGATTTTTTATCGCTGCCTTCATTATTGGAAGATTTTTTCCTGTTTTCGCTCAGGAGAACTAATCCAGTAATTGGAGCAAAAAAGAATCCAAGAAAAAACCATAACCAAGGATTACGGTTCGTAGTTTGAGCCCAATATGCGCAGAAGATTCCAAAAAGGAAATGCACTAACGCCACTGATGCAAAGTTACCATTTTCCATAATTATCTCTCCTCAAATATATTAGGACGTCCTGTGTATGACTTTCATCACTGCCTCGATGATGAGATCCGGCTGTCTCATCGGAATCATATGGTCACTTTCTTCCGCTACAATCAGAATCGCACCCTTGATCGATGCTGTCAATTGTTTGTGTGACAACCGCCATGCATCTTGTTCCTCGGTTTTTGGGAGGAATGATCTGCCACTGGTAATCACCACAACCGGGATACCCGAAAGGATAGATGTTTTACGCATGATCTCCATTTTGGGGCCCAAGCCACCTCCAACCATACGAACCAGGGCACGTTGAAATTTTGTGAGCTTATCCGGCTGAGAAGTGTCGAATGGGAGTTTTCCTGTCATAGGGTGGTTATCGAGATACTCCACACCGAGCAGGTCCACAAACTCGTTTGTAAACGGATCGATAAATACCATCCCGCGTACAGCCTCAGGATGTTCACTGGCAATCAAGCGGATCATCCAACCCCCAAACGAATGGCCGACCAGGATGAGATTTTTATTCAGATCGAGTTTCTGTAGTCCTTGCCATAACCATTCGACCTCTTCACGCATATCGTGGGGAGTTTCTGGCAGATCACTCTTTCCAAATCCGGCGCGATCGTAGGAAACAATGGTGGCTCCCGTTTTACTTGCAATTCTGGGTGCAAGATTATTCCATTCTTTTAAGTCCATTCCGCCTCCAGCTTCAAGGAGAATGGTTAGGTTTCCACCTTCAATAACCTGGAAGTTGAGACGATATTTCCCAACCTGAACCAAGGTCTCGACGGCCTCAATTTCTAGATTGAACAGTGGATTTGATGCCTGGGCCGGTGACACACCTAATGTCCAAAATGAAAGGAAAAGTGCCACAATCATGAAGTTGTTGATTTTCTCCCATCTCATGTTTGTCCTCCTTTTAGTCTCTTATTTTCAATGTTTCTTCAAAATCATTCAGGATCCACTGCCCATCCCTTCCAGAAATTTTATCGTCTCCTGCAAATCATGAGTGATTTTCCTGTTTAAGCTGCAAAAAATAGGCCAATATGATTTTTTAGGGTTTTTCAACGATCCTTCAGCTTTTAGTGTCCATTTTTGAACAATTAATATCCATTTTCGAACAGGAATCCTACCTGAGAACCCTCGATAACTGGAAACGCAAAACGGCCCCTGTTAGATCCATCATGCGTAAAACTGCGGGGTTACTGGGCACAGAATGGAGTAGATTTTTGGGTTGCAGGAAAAAGAAAAATGATTCATAATATGAATCATAATGAGTCATTATGTGAATCATAGGAGGCCGAATGAAATCCATCACCATACATGGGATAGATAAAGAAACCGAAAAATTGATCAAAAAGCGAGCCAAATCAGAGGGCACGAGCGTCAATAAAGTAGTGAAAG
>DAOWCB010000326.1 GCA_030633795.1 Candidatus Aminicenantota bacterium
TGCAGCTGTGGTTATCCACCGCAAATGCCCTTAAAACGAAGCAGATGCATTAAGATCGCTTCGCCTGATAGGTAAAAAATGCCGATGAAAATATAAGGATAATATCAGGATCATATTCTGATATTGCTGGAATAGTAAGAAGTATCGGCATTTTTTATGAATAATACAGGTTAGGAGAATATCATGAGCCGTAATAAATTCTGGTTATTCCCTTTGGTTCTGCTTTTGTTTGTTTTTTTCTTCCAATCAGTGCTGTTTTCCCAGAGAGAAGGATTTTCCAAACAGGAAATGATTGGACGCAGAGGGACATTGATGGACCGGTTGGAAGGAGGAATGATTGTCTTGTTTGGAGATTGCATGCCCACGCCCGGAGGGCATTTCAGGCAGGATAATGATTTCTACTACTTCACGGGGATAGAAGATACTGGTGCGATTGTGATTATGGTGCCAAAAACGAAGGAATCTTTTTTGTTTCTCCCTCGGCAGACCCCCAGAGAAATAATGGTTGAAGGGAAAAATCTTTTGAAAGATGAGGAGGCCAAACAGAAAACCGGATTTACAGATATCTACTCAGTTTCCTATTTCGATGAATTCTTAGCACGGAATGCCAGGAAGTACGGTCTGACCTTTCACATGCGGTTATCCCCTCGGGATTCTGTGGACAATGCACGTTGGGAAACGCTGATATTTGTAGGCCGCAAGAATAGGACTCACTACAACGACCAGATTTCCCTCGACAATTACCGGATCAAAAAACTCAAAGAACGATATCCGGTTATGGCATTTAACGATATTACTCCTTTCATCGATGAGATGCGGATGATCAAGTCAGCCAAGGAGATCGAAATCCTGAGAAGGAATGGAAAAATCTCGGCGGAAGGAGTGAAACAGGCTATCCTGGCCACCAGACCAGGCGTTTTCGAGTACCAGATCGAAGCGGCGGCGATGCATGTAATACTGAAAAATGGGGCCAAAGGAGCGGCTTACCCGCCGATCGTGGGATCAGGCCCCAATTCCTGCATTTGGCATTACGATGACAATGCAAGAAAGGTGGAGGATGGAGACTTGGTGCTGATGGATTTTGGGGCAGACTTGGATTACTTGTGCATGGATATTACCCGCACATGGCCTCTTTCTGGCAAGTTTTCGCCTGAACAAAGAGAGGTTTATCAGATCGTTTTGACCGTCCAAAAAGCCTGTATCGAAGCCTATAGACCTGGTGTGACATCAGAGGATGTCCAGAAGCATGTAGCCGATGTCATGAAAAAAAAGGGGTTGGATCCAAGGGGATTAAGAGGGGGCATCGGGCATTATGTCGGGATGTGTGTTCATGATGTGGGGCCACGTGGCGTTCCGCTAAAAGAAGGCATGGTTTTTGCCATCGAGCCAGCCTTGTACTATCCCGATAAAAACATCGGCATCCGGATTGAGGATACCGTTCTCATCACTAAAGACGGATGCGAGGTTTTGACAAAGGATGTACCGAAAGAACTCGAAGAGATCGAAAGATTGATGTCGCTCAAAAAGTAACCGGAAAAGCACTTCATCCCAAAGATTCTCTTTAAATTTTAAAAACTTGCAGCATGATGACTCCGACAATAGCAGCCACGATCAAATAATATGTCATCGGAATAAGAGTTTTCCGGATGATGTGCCCTTCTTTTCCGATCAATCCGACGACAGCTGATGCGGCGACAACATTATGCACACAGATCATATTTCCCGCAGCCCCTCCCACAGCCTGGAGTGCGACGATGACTCCAGGGACAGCTCCTGTTTTGATGGCCGTAGCAAATTGAAAAAGACTAAACATCATGTTGGAGAACGTGTTGCTGCCAGCGATGAAAGCGCCCAAAGCGCCGATCACACCAGCCAGTCCTACCCAGGCTTTTCCAACCAGAGCAGAGGCCCCCGCTGCCAATACAACTGGCATCTTGTCCAGTCCTCCAGGAATTCCGCTATTGATAAAAACCTTGACCATCGGAACAGCGAATGCAAGGGCTATTGTTGGGCCTAAAAGCATGCGAAAAGATCGCTTTACCGCTTTTTTTGCCTGTTTTTTAGAAATCTTTTGTACAAATAGAGTGAGGAAGGACACTATTAAAAACAGGAATCCGGGCAAAAACAAAGGCTGAAAACTGGTGTCGATCGGAGTGCCTAGGATTTGGCGCCAGTTCAGAGTTAGAGAGGCCAGGGCATCCTTGAGCAACGGCCAGAGGCGGCTGGCCAGAAGAAAAATGGCCACGAGACCGTAGGGAAGCCAAGCTCTGAAGATGCTTTTCTCTGTCTGGATTTCCGTTTTTGTGTCGAATTTTTGGCCCTCCCATTCGGAAGGCCAGGTTTTTCGCATTGGAAAGTCCCAAACATCCTTGGGGATGAGAAAACCTGACTTGGCTGCGGGGATGACAATAATCAGTCCCAGGAGGGATCCGACGAGTGTAGGGAATTCCGGTCCCAAAAACACACCAGTCAAGGTGTAGGGAATGGTGAAACAAAGACCGGAAAAGAGAGCGAACGGCAGAATAGAAAGTCCGTCTGTCCATTTTCGATTTTTACCAAAAAACCGGCACATCATCAGCACTAGAATGAGGGGAATGAGAGTTCCTGTGATCCCATGGATGATGGCCACTTTGCCTCCGATGGCATCGAGATAGACGGGGTAATCAACGGAATGGAGGCTCAAATAGTTTGTGACTTCGGCTTGGCCGCTCAAACCCGCATTGACGCCGATCAGGATAGGTGTCCCAACGGCTCCGAAGGAAACAGGTGTGCTCTGGATGATTAGAGTGACCATGACCGCTGCCATGGCCGGGAAGCCGATAGCGACTAAAA
>DAOWCB010000323.1 GCA_030633795.1 Candidatus Aminicenantota bacterium
GGGAAAGCCAAAAACGCCAATATCTTCCACTTGGCTTTGTGATTTTTTATAAGGAAATAGAGCGAGACAAAAAGCAATGGCCACAAAACCATATTGTATTTTAGACCGAGCCACGGAAATAGAGCGAGGAGAAAACCGAGGAAAAAAATGTTTGCCAAGGACATTTTTTTTGCAGAACGGACTTTTCGGAAGACATAAACAGAAAAAAGGGCTATGGGCACTTCGGGGTAGAGATGGATGGCATAAAAAAGAATTGGGGCGGAAAACGAATACAGAAACCAAAGCAAAATAGGGATTTTTTCGTTTTTCCAGAACTCTCTCGCAAAAAGATAGATCTGAAGACCCAACAAAACAGCCCAAATCGAAAGGCTTATCTTTATTATATATATAAGTGTTCGTCCCTGGAATTGTTGGCTCAACCAGTAATAGGGGAGCATCAGGACAGAAACACCGGGCTGGTTGATCGGCCACACGTAATCAGTGCCTTTCTTTCCGAATCTGGCGTAGGCCCTTAACCGCAGTTCGGGATAGAGTTCTTTCGGGTAAAAATGGAAGTAATCAAAATCCGTGTAATTTTTGGCCAGATTGATATCGCCATCCTGATACAGGCTGTGTGTCGTCATAAGATAATAGGGTTCATCCCCAGAGTATGCCAACCCCTTGGAGACAAAACCCATTGCGCAAAGATGATAGACAAGGAATGCGACAAGGAATAGGATAAGAAGTTTCTTTTTGAGTGAAATATTGGCAAAACAAGAGAGATTCTTTTCCCAAAAATCTCTCAATCTGCCACGTCGGTACCATTGGGTCAGCTTGATCGAAACAAATCCCACTATCATGGAACCCAGGAGAAGATTCAGACGGACCTTTAGATCATCCGATGTCATGTAAAAGCACAAAAGGAGTGGGGAGAAGAGAGAAAAACCAAAGGGAAGATAGGCAAAGAAATTTTCCCACGTATTTTCTTCAGCTTTAGCTATTGATCGCCAGAATATCACCAGGAGAACAAGGCAGCCCGCAAAAAATAAAAAAAAAAGGAGAAGAGAAGGCCTGAGGGAATGCGCTGCGATGGTAAAAGAGGAAGCATTTTTGTAAATGGTGATAAATAATGCCAGGCCAACAGCGATCAAGGGGAAAACAACGCAGAGGGTTACAATCTGAATCCTTTTCATTTCATCCCCTCTTGTATTTCAACCACAATTCTCCCCAGTCGGTCTTTTCAAATGCCTTGATCCTACGACGTCCCACCGTGGGATACCACATCCAATCGTGGTATACATTGCTGGCAAACGGGGCCCAGATAACAAGAGGCGAACGGAGAAGGATCCTTTCGAGAAACTTTAAAAATCCCACGCGCAACATCTGATCTCCCCAAATGACAAGGCTTTTTCGTGTTTTAAAATGAAGATTGACTGCGGAGATGTCGTCACCGATTATCTCTATTTCTTGAGGATCACCGGTGCCCAATTCCCGCTCATGGCACATCCGGATATACGGGATGGACATCGGGTCAAAGCCCATTATTTTAGCAGCCACAGAATCAATTGCCACAGAATCGCCGCTGGCCAAAAGGATGTTTCCGATGCGAGGGTTCATGGTTCGGGGACCTGCGCCATCCCCACAGACCGTTCCATCCATGACACAAAAAATACCAGGATGGAGTTCCTTCTGCATGATCATGAGGTCGACAAGGATTTCATGGATGTACTTATGGGCGTAATGTCTGACCTCTTTTAAAAGTCCGCCGAAGGCATTTTTGATCGCTCCGGTTGTCACCGAATGGCCGTGGGTTTTTACCGTAGGAAGATGGATAACGTTTTTCCCGACAAACATCTCGGGTATAACGAATCCCTCAGGGAAGACCTGATTCATCTTCAGCAATTTCTGCTTGAAATCATAGGTTATCCATTCCACATCTGTTAACGGATAAAAAGGCAATTCGTATTTCTCGAGAACAGGAGTCCAAAGGTTATTTCTGGCGCCCTTGACAGGGTGAGTCACGACAGTTTTATTCTCGACCGGAAACAGGCATTCCTTTTGGTAGCCCATTCGTAAGAGAGTGCGGACCACACCCTCCAGCTGCCATGGTTGACTGGAACAGGATGGGAAATATTTCGTCCAGGAAAGGTTTAATTTGATCAGAGAGTCTTTTTCTTTAGATATAAATCCCTCGAGCTCACTCAAATGCAATAGCCGTTCGTAATCATCCAGGATAGCTGCGGGAGTGGTTTTTAAAACAACAACTTTTGATGACATGGCTCTGTTTTCCTTAAATATATAGGATCAGCACTGCTGTGGCGATCCAGAGAAAAAGATCGACAAGCAAAGGCTTATCCTTGATGATCAGAGCTTCTGGCCTCCCCCCTTCATCCTTCTGATGGACAAGGTAAAGATACCGGAAGATTCCGTAAAGTACAAAAGGAACGGTAAACAGCAGATTTTTTGTCCCGAACTTTGCAACCGTCTCGCTGGAAACAGTGTAAAGACAATAAGAAATCACAGTCGAAGCTGTTACGATAGCGATCATCTGATCGAGCAACAGAGGCGTGTATTCTTTCAGGATGGGGCGGTGGGCCTCCGCACTTTCATCCAGCAGGAGCAGTTCATGGCGCCGTTTACTCAAGGCCAAAAACAGGGCAATCAAAAAGGTGCATATAAATAACCAGGGGGAGAGCTGAACCCCGATGGCCAAACCCCCGGCAATAACCCGAATCAAATACCCCGTAGCAACCAGGAAAACATCGAGGATGACAACATGTTTGAGCCAGCTCGAATAGGCTATCTGGAGAATAAAGTATATCAGCAGCGCGATGAAAAAATGAATATGAAGAAAATAAGCCCCAACTAATCCCAACATAACAA
>DAOWCB010000368.1 GCA_030633795.1 Candidatus Aminicenantota bacterium
AATGAGATATTCAAAAATATGATTCTTCTGGGCGGATTGTGCCACATCTTGGACCTCGATTTTTCTATCATCTCAAAGATCATTACAGAGACATTTTTAAAACGAAAGGGCAAAGAGGTCGTTCGAAGAAACATCGAGGCCATCCATCTGGGATGTGAAGAGGCGAAAAAGATCGTAGAGGAGCATGAAAGGCACCTGTTAACAAGAAGGCAGGATGTCAACAGAATTCTGATCTCTGGAAATGAAGCCGTCGGAATCGGAGCTTTGATGGCGGGATGCCGCTTTTTTGCCGCATACCCCATCTGTCCTGCCACAGAGATCTGGCAATGGTTGATCCACCACTTTCCCCAGAACAAAGGGCTTGTGGTTCAAACCGAGGATGAACTGGCTGCGATAAACATGGCGCTGGGAGCTTCTTATGCGGGAGTCAGAGCCATGACATCGACTTCTGGTCCCGGTGCTTCGCTCATGATGGAGGGATTCAGCTTGGCAGGAATGACGGAGATCCCGCTTGTCGTCGTTCATGTTCAGAGGGTCGGTCCGAGCACAGGTTTGCCGACAAAATCCGAGCAGGCTGACCTGCTACAGTGGATCTTTGGTTCTCACGGTGATTTTCCTCGTTTCGTTCTTTCACCTGGGACTATCCAGGAGAGTCTCGAACTTACCATAAAAGCATTTAACCTAGCGGAAAAATTCCAATGCCCGGTAATCCTTCTTACCGAGGGGGATTATGGCCAAAATTACCGGACGGTCGATAAATTCAACTTGTGGGAGATTGAGATAGATAGAGGCAAGTTGCTGACCAAAAAGGAACTTCTCGGGTTAAAAGATTACAAGCGCTTTGAGTTTACGAGGGATGGAATTTCCCCCCGGGCACTTCCTTCGATGAAAAACGGTATTCATATGGTAGAGAGTACCGAACATAATGAGTGGGGTTATCGGGATGAGACTTCTCAGAATAGAGCCAAGATGATGGAAAAAAGGATGAGGAAGCTCAAAACAGCCCGAAAAGATCTTATTCGCCCTAGGATTTGGGGAAATAAGGCGGCTGATATAGGAATTATAGGCTGTGGGTCCACCTTGGGTCCCATCAGAGAAGCAATGGAGCAGCTTAAACGTGTGGGGCTAAAAACCAAGTTTTTGCAGATCCGCACTCTGTGGCCCTTTCTGGATAAAGATGTAAAGGACTTCATCTCTACCTGTAAACAGGTTTTTGTCGTGGATAACAATTACGACGGCCAACTGGCACAGCTCATATACAGCCAAGTAAGGCCAAAAATCGAATTGAAAAACATCTTGAATTATTCAAGTCACACATTCCGGCCAAAGGATATCGCTAATCCTATTCAAAAAGTGCAATAAATGAAAAAAGAAAAAGATTTTCATCTCGCTGATCCAACTTGGTGTACGGGCTGTGGGATATACGCTATCTTTTCGGCTCTTAAAAAGACGGCTGTCACCTTGGAATTGAAACCCGAGGAAATGGTTGTAGTGACTGGCATCGGCTGTCACGGGAGATTGAACAACTATTTCAATGCATACGGTTTTCATGCCTTGCATGGAAGGACCCTACCTGTGGCGCAAGGCGTAAAACTCGCCAATAAGCAACTCTCGGTGATCGCCGTCAGCGGGGATGGGGATGCCTATTCTATCGGGCTCGGCCATTTTATTCATTCCGTAAGAAGAAACGTAAACCTCACTTATATTGTGGTCAACAACATGATTTATGGATTGACGCAGGGGCAGACATCCCCGACAAGCCGAAAGGGATTTGTTTCAATATCAACCCCTTTTGGTTCGAAAGAGTCTCCCATCTGCGGTCCTCATTTGGCTCTGGTTTCTGGGGGAACTTTTATCGCCAGAGGATTCTCAGGGGCCCCAAAACAGCTTGCCCATTTTATCGAAAAAGGCATTCAACACACAGGATTTTCGCTGATCGAAGTGTTGAGCCCTTGTGTTACTCATAACAAGATGAACACCTATGATTGGTTTAGAAAAAATGCCGTCGATGTGGATCAGCAAAAGGGATATAATACTAAGAGCAGAGAAATGGCATGGAAGTACCTAAACAACAGACAGAAGCTTGCGATGGGATTATTGTATCAGGAAAAAGGGCCTTCTTTTGATGACCTTGTGCTTCCGGTGAAAACCCCTTTGATTCAGAGTCCCATGCGTATGGAGCAAAATAAATTGGATAAAATTTTGGAAAAATATGAATGAGAATTAACCTATTCATTATTTATATGTAAACTAGGAGGAATAAACGATGAAAGAAAAAGTGGATAAGGTACTGGACAAAATTCGTCCATCGCTCATGGCCGATGGAGGGAACGTTGAACTGGTGGATGTGGAGGAT
>DAOWCB010000291.1 GCA_030633795.1 Candidatus Aminicenantota bacterium
AATCGTGGATCCGATCCAGGCACTTGGGAACAAAAGAGGCATCTCCCACTGCCAGCACCTCGTCGATAAGGAGAACATCCGGGTTAACATTTATCGCGATTGAAAATCCCAGCCTCATGTACATACCTGAAGAATAGGTTTTGACCGGAGCATCGATGAAATCTTCGAGCTGGGCGAACCGGACGATATCGTCAAACTTATTTACGATTTCTTTTTTAGTAAGGCCCAGCATGATGCCGTTGATGTAGACATTTTCCCGTCCGGTAATCTCCGGATGGAATCCCGCCCCGAGCTCGATCAAAGCCGATACTTTTCCTTGAACAGAAACCCTCCCGGAAGTGGGCTTGGCAATCCCGGTGATAATTTTCAGAAGCGTGCTTTTGCCAGAACCGTTTTCCCCGATGACGCCAAAAGTCGTGCCTTCATGAACTTTGAAATTCACATTGTCCAAAGCTGTGACCAGTTCGTCGGGCTTAAGCGCTTTAAAAAAATCGCCTTTGACAAAAGAACTCTTGAATGTTTTGAACCTGTGACGTGAGGAGTACTTCTGGTAGATACGTGTGACATTATCCACGTCTATGACAACCATTCATACCTCCTCAGGGAAAGAATCACGAAGCCGGTCAAAAATGGCATATCCGATAACCAGCAACACCAGCGAAATCAGAAATGTTATGCCAAGTCTTCGCCAGCGGATCATTTCCCCGAAAAACACACAGTTCTGGTAGCCCTGCATGATGTGGGTCATCGGGTTGATGTCGAGCATCAGCCGAAGCCACTTGTTGTTTTGGATTGATCCGAACGTCAAAGGATAGATGATCGGTGAGGCAAAAAACCATAAAGTCAGCATGTTGGACAGTATATCCTTGACATCGCGGAAGTGAACAGTCAGCGAAGATACGATAAGGGCAAATCCGAGGGAAAACACAAACTGCACCAGGATGACTGCCGGCAAGAAGAGCATATAAACGGTGAACTTCTTGAACATGATCAAGGCAAAAAGGAATAAAATCGGAAGACCGAATACAAAATGGACAAAATTGGATGTGACGACAACGATGGGAAGGATTTCGACGGGAAAAAGGATCTTTTTGATCAGGTTTCCCTGAACCATCAACACATTGGCCGACTCCAGAGCAGAAGATGAAAACCATGTCCATGGCAAAACACCGCAGAAAAGAAAAAGGGCATACACCAGGCGGTTCTCTCCGAATCCAGGAAAACGCGACGGGATGATGAATCCAAACACGATGGTGTAGACGATCATCAGCAGTAGAGGATTCAAAAAAGACCAAAAAAAGCCCAGGATCGTCCCTCGGTATCGGGCCTTGAGTTCGCGGCTGACCAGATTCTGAATCAGAACACGGTATTTGTATAATTCTTTCCCTTTTTTAAAAAGATGAAACATGGATTCTCCCGGTAAAGATTTTTTTGGCTTCTGGGGTGTATTTGCCGGTATCGCCAAAAAGAAAAAGCGGCGATAAAATCCGAAACTCCGTGTCAGAAGGAGGAAAAACACACTTGGAGAGTACAAAATTCGGCCGGGACTCTTTGCGAGGATACACCAACCGCATCGTCTGCACATTCAATCCGGCATCTTCGACTGCTCGAGAAAATTCCGGTATTCTCTTGGCCGTGAAAATGAAGAAGGCTCTCCCTTTTTTTTTCAATAGACCCGCTGTTTTTTGCATTATACCAAGAATATCACATTTTACCTCGTGTTTCGCAATAGATTTTTCTGATGTGGCGCTCAAGTGCCCCGCCTGCGTTTTGATATAGGGAGGGTTGGAAAACACGACATCGAACTTGTGTGGGGAACGGAAATCGAGAAAGTCTGTTTGGATAACGCGGATCTTTTTATCTAAGTGATTGAGTTGGACGTTTCTCCATGCCAGATCGGCCAGTGACTCCTGAATCTCGAGGGCTGTGATATGCAAAAAGGGTTTGATACTCAACAGGAGGGAAATGATCCCACAGCCTGTGCCAAGTTCCAGGCATCTATCTTTGTTTTTAGTCTGGACAAAATCCGCCAGCAGAGGGGCATCTACGGCAAACCTGTATCCCTCTTTTTTTTGACAAACAAGGATGCGGCCGTGATAAAAGGTATCCTGTGTCTCATCCTTGCCCTTCTGAGGATCGTTTTTTCTCATCTTTAGCCTTTTCAATAAAAACAAACACTCGGTCGGGGAGAATTTCAGCATATCCTCTTTGGACAGGCAGTTCACTCTGCTTGTTCGACCGCTTGTATATCAAGAGTCCCTGGCCTAACGCCACAAACAAGGGCCTGTGTCCGGGAAGTATGCCCAGATAACCTTCCAGACTGGGAAGGGACACCTCCAGAACTTCCTCATCGACAAGAAGATCTGTTGGGCTGATCACTTTGAGCTTGAGCAATGCTGGTAAATCTTGACTCATACGGATTTCAGTTTATCAGCCTTCTCGGCCACCTCTTCGATTCCCCCGACCAGGTAAAAAGCCTGCTCGGTCTTATCGTCATGTTTTCCCTCAATAATTTCCTTGAATCCACGCACGGTTTCGGCTATTGGCACATACTTGCCCTCCCGTCCGGTAAACTCTTGGGCTACATTGAAGGGTTGTGACAGGAATCGTTGAATCTTACGGGCCCGGGATACGATAAGCTTGTCATCCTCGGAAAGCTCCTCCATCCCGAGAATGGTGATAATATCCTGAAGGTCTTTGTACCGCTGCAGAATTTCTTTAACCTCGCGTGCCACAAGATAGTGTTCCTCCCCGATAACACGGGGGTCCAGAATCCGCGAATAGGAACTCAAAGGATCCACAGCCGGATAGATACCGATTTCTGTAAGCGCCCGGGATAAATTTGTTGTGGCATCCAGATGGGAAAATGTGGTTGCAGGTGCAGGGTCGGTAAAGTCGTCTGCAGGTACATAAATTGCCTGAACAGAGGTTATGGACCCTTTTTTTGTGGACGTAATGCGCTCTTCCAGTTCTCCTAACTCGGTCGCCAAATTCGGCTGGTAACCCACAGCCGAGGGCATGCGGCCCAACAGGGCAGAAACTTCTGATCCTGCCTGGACAAACCGGAAGATATTATCGATAAACAGAAGGATGTCTTGGTTCATTTCGTCACGGAAGTACTCTGCC
>DAOWCB010000160.1 GCA_030633795.1 Candidatus Aminicenantota bacterium
CGATCTGGCAAAAAAGGTTTCGGCAGCATTCATACAGCTTTTTCTCAATATTTCCTGCATTCCGTGTATGCTGAAGCCAATGAAGCACTGGGAATTTGGTCCCTTAATCTCAATTATGACATTTCAGGTGGATCGCAGATTAGCATTGGATATAACTATTATTTAAGAAATGCAACGCTCGGAGAACAACGATATAGAGGGGCAAAAAACACAGTACGGGCCATGTATGTTCTTAATTTCTAAGAAAAGGGCCGCTAATTATCTCCAAGGATTTTTTTAATCTCCAAAAGATAGCCGGAGAGCTCCTGATTCAATTCATCCAACCGCACATATGCATCTCGACCAGGTTTTTGGTCCGCACGGTTGAGCATCGAAAAGAGATAGGAAATTTGATCGACGAGTTTAGGTTGGGGATAAGGGCCTGTTGCCGTAACGAGCTTTGAGTAAATTGCAGATAGCCTTTCCTTATATTTTCGGCTGACTTCCGTGGATTCTTGTGCTTGACGGATGCGTTCAACAACCCTATTGGCCATGCTCAGCATGTCCCTCACTTGGAGACTGAGAGATTCTTGTGCAACTAAATCTGTCTGCGCAACCCCATCTTCCAACACCCGAGGATCGATCAGCACTCGGAATCTTTCTGTGTGACTCCAATCTCCGATGATGAGTTTCGCCTGATAGATACCGGGCGCGACCAAAGGCCCCCCCCTTCCTCCACGGCCTGCTCTCTGAGTCCAAGCCTCGGCATGTCTCATGTCCCAGAAAAACCTATGCATTCCTGGACTCGACGGAAGGATCGGTCCACCGACCCGTTTCAGTTGAATATCCTTCCTCTTGCTGGCAAATGAACGGACCAGATTGCCGTTACCATCCCGGATTTCCAGCATAACGACATCATCCGGTTTTTCAGAAAAATAATAATCGATCATGACTCCTGGCTGCAGATATTCAGGCACTCTCACCAAACCTCGGAATGAACGGGATCGGAAATGTTTACGATAGGCATCGCGAGGTGGATACAGTTGGTATTGGAGCTTGGCCACATCCTTCCCGAGTTGATGGAGGGGAGTAACATTGTCCAGAATCCAGAAGGAACGTCCCATCGTGGAGAGCACAAGGTCCTTTTGATGGACCTTGATGTCTGTCACCGGAGTTACCGGGAGGTTGAGCTGGAAGGATTGCCAATGGGCCCCATCATCAAAGGAGATGAACATGCCAAACTCTGTTCCGGCATACAGGAGCCCTTCCCTGTCGGGATCTTCCCGCACAACCCGGGTAGGGAAATCTTCCGGAACGCCGTTCTGACCGGTTGTCAGACGAGTCCAAGTCTGGCCATAGTCCTCTGTGCGGTAAATGTAGGGTTGCCAGTCATTCAACATATACCGGTAGACAGCCACATAGGCTTTACTGGCCCGGTGTGGGGATGGTTCCACAGTCTGGACACGCCCACCCGGTGGCAGGTCTTTGGGCGTTACGTTTGTCCATGTCTTCCCGCCATCCCGAGTGACATGAATGGGACCATCGTTGGCACCTACCCAAATGAGGCCTTTCTCCAACGGAGACTCTCGTACAGCATAAATCGTGCTGTAAAATTCTTCGCCTGTGATATCCCGCGTTATCGGGAAACCGGAGATCACCTGCTTGGAGGGATCGTTTTCGGTCAGATCCGGAGAGATGGTTTCCCATGTCACGCCTCCGTCAGTAGTCCGGTGCAGATATTGGGATGCGTGATAGACCACTTCTGGATCGTGCGGGGAAACATGAATCGGGGAAACCCGTTGGAAGCGGTATTTCAGATCCCGTGGATTATGGCTGTACAAGTTGGCTGCACCGACGTAAAACTGCATTTCCTGTCCGGTCTTTTTGTTATAGCGCCCGAATCTCCCCTTACAATTGGCATATACGATGTAGTGGTTGCCGGGTTTGGGCACAGCTGGGCCGGTTTCGCACCCGCCTATGGATATCCAGTATCCCATTGGTCCAGCGGGTGAGGGAGACGGAGGCAAAGAAGGCACCGCGATCGTGCTGTTATCCTGTTGTCCGGCGTAAATCCAGTAGGGGAATTGATCATCGATATCGACCTGGTACAGTTCAGCCGTAGGCTGGTTAAGCTGGGTCGACCATGTTCTTCCGCCATCCAGGGTCACATTGGCTCCTCCGTCATTCGACTGAATGAAGATGTCCGGATTTTGAGGATTGATCCACATGTCGTGGTTATCTCCATGAGGGGTGGACCGGGTCTGCCAGGTTTTTCCGGCATCTTGGGACTTCCAAAAACGGCCGGTGTTGACAAAAAGGATGTCGGCATTTATCGGATCGGCATCCAGGTTGGTGTAATAAAATGGCCGGTTCACAAGTTCTACCTTGTCCGAGACTAACTCGAAATTTTGGCCGCGGTCGTCAGATCGGTAGAGGCCTCCGCCCGGGGCAGCTTCCATCAACACATAGATGCGGTCGGGATCTGCAGGGGAAACGGCAAGGTCGCTCTTCCCGATCAAATCCTGAGGAAGCCCTTCCGTGAGATGTATCCATGTATCCCCGCCATCAGATGACTTGAAAAGACCGCCTTCATCAGCCCCGCTTATAATTGTCCACGGCTTGCGTTCACAATGCCAAAAGGCTGCATAAATCTCATCAGGATTATTAGGGCAGAATTCAAGGTCCACAGCCCCCGTTTTATCGGAAAGAAACAACACTTTTTCCCAAGTGTCTCCGCCGTCGAGAGTCCTGTAGACACCACGCTCAGAGCTTGGACCAAACACATTTCCGATTGCTGCGACAAAAACGATGTCCGGATTATCCGGGTGGACTTCGACCGCACCGATCTGTCCCACCATCCGGAGCCCCAAAAATTTCCAGGTCTTTCCGGCATCCACGGATTTGTACACCCCCCGGCCTGTGATCACATTGCTGCGAATGCCGTCCGAACCTGTCCCGACATAAATGATGTCCGGATCGGAATCGGCAACCTGAATGGCTCCGATCGATCCCGTTTCAAAATAACCATCAGACACATTGATCCAGTTCCTTCCATAATCAACCGTCTTCCAAACGCCGCCGCCCGTGGCACCCATGTAAAAAACAGAGGGCTGGGAGGCGATGCCGGTAACCGTGGTCACCCGCCCTCCACGGGAAGGCCCGATACACCTATACTTGAGGTTTTTAAAAAGCAACGGATTATAAGTTGCGTCAAAAACAGAGCTCTGACTCTGTGCATACATCAAGGTAGACGAACCTGTCATCAGAAAAAATAATACAATCAGGCCTGTGTAAAAAATAATCTTTCTCATTGGCAGATCTCCTTAAAAAGGGGATAAAAAGGGGACGGTTCTATTTTTTTCTCATTTTTGACTTTTTGCTCGAAAAAATCAATTTATAATCCACCAAAAAAAAATAGAACCGTCCCTATTTTAACAAGGGATCGTTGCGAAGAGTGATTTTCCCTTTAAAGGAACGTCCATCGACGGTAAGGATAACTTGGTAGGTACCGGCCGGGGCATCTGTCGACGCCAAAGCCGGGCCAAAAAGATCTCTCCCTTCCGAATAAAAAGCGAATTCACTGATCATCTGGCGGTGTATCCGCATAAGATTCCTATCCGTCTTTGCTTCGTTCAGTCTTCCTTGCAACTCAGACAATGTTTTTCGTTCAGCCTCCGTTTTTACCAGAGAAGACAACTCATCTGAGACCTTTTCTAAGCGGGCTTTAAAGGCTTCGATTTCGGAACCTGCCGGTGGAAAACGCATGTCCCAACGCACCTTGTTAAGCCCTGGTTTGGGAGACACCCTCACAGAAGCTCGTCGCATCCCCGCAAGATCCTGGACTTCCATCGTGACCTTTCCTACAGGGGCAGACTTCAGGTAAAAATGGATAAAAGCTCCAGATCGAGGATTTTCACCCTTGAATTTAAAAAATGACTGCTGTCTCCCCAGGGAAACAGCCTGCCAGCGGGTGGCTGTCCTATTCTCAAAGAGATGGACATCCTTGGACAGGACTTCCGGTGTGATTTGCTGGAGTGGAGTTAGGTCGTCCACAATCCAGATGCTTCGGCCGTGCGTCCCAGCGACTAAGTCAAAATCCCGAGGATGGATGACTAGGTCATGGAATGCCACAGTGGGCATGTCATTCATGAAGCGGCTCCAATTTTTCCCACCATCTAATGTGACAAAGCAGGCAAACTCAGAGCCCACAAACAGAAGATTCTCGTTTTTGAAGTCCTCCCTGATCACATAAAGACTTTGACCATCGGGTAGATTCCCGGCAATGTTTGTCCAAGTGGCACCAAAATCCATGGTCTTGAACACATAAGGAGTGAAGTCATCGCTACGGTGCCCATCAAAAGTGACATAGGCCGCCCCCTCATGGAAATGTGACGCCTCGACCCGGCTTACCCATATGCCTTGGGGAACACCCCCGATGTTTGGCCGGACATTTTTCCAATTGATCCTGCTATCCTTGGTGACTTGAACATTCCCATCATCCGTACCCGCCCATAAAATAGATAAATCCAATGGGGATTCCGATATCGACATGATCGTGCAGTGATTCTCCGCCCCGGTGACCTCATGGGTCAGGCCTCCTGAATCCGAGGAGTTACGCTTTTCAGAATCATTGGTCGTCAAATCCGGACTGATTATCTTCCAGGTGTCACCCCTGTCAATAGATTTGAACAAGTGATTGCCGCCAAAATAGATTGTACGAGGATTATGAGAGGACACGATCACAG
>DAOWCB010000316.1 GCA_030633795.1 Candidatus Aminicenantota bacterium
AAAAATATTCATTAGTTTCGTCTATTTTCGCCAGCATGAACAGGAGATTCTTGAAATATACCCCAACACCTGTTTCTTCCCTAAGAAAGGGCCGAAGATCAAACCCTATTCGCATTTTGAGGTAATGTATGCCCAAAAACGAGAAAAGTCAAGGCAGAGCGGGCCTCTGTAGAAGACACATGTCCTGGTTAACATCTTTAGCTCCCAAAGGCAAAAACAGGATAGCTTTCAGATATTGCTGAAGAAAAAAAAGTGCCGGCATTTTTTATGAATAGTACAGGCTAGTTCTTGCTTCTTCCCAAACGCGGTGATATCATCTCCCTTACAAATGAGATCGCGATGGATTGGATGAATAAAATCGCCGAAAGGATCGATTCCTTCAGAGATGAAATGATCGATATGCAGATTCAACTTTGTTCCTTTCCCGCTATTTCTCCGGCCAGCGGAGGAGAAGGAGAGGTCAGGAAAGCCGAGTGTCTGCTCGAATTCCTAAAAGCCAACGGGTTCAGCGATATCTCTGTCATAAAAGCCCCGGATATGGATTCTCCTGCCGGCTACAGGCCAAATATTTTGGCCATTTACAAGGGAAAAAGCTCGGCTAAAACCATCTGGATCATGACACACTTGGATGTAGTCCCCCCAGGAGAACTTGAACTCTGGAATGGCAATCCGTACAAGGCATGGGTGGAGGAAGGAAAAATCTTCGGACGCGGAGTAGAGGACAACCAGCAGGACATGGTGTCCTCTCTGTATGCACTCAAAGCGTTTTTTGCCGAAGGGATCCTTCCCGAGTACGATGTCGGGATCGCTCTGGTAGCCGACGAAGAGACAGGGAGTGAAAAGGGAATCGATTATGTCCTGCAAAAATCCAATCCTTTTCGCAAGCAGGATTTGATCATCGTACCCGATGCCGGCAACAAGGACGGAACTATGATAGAGGTGGCTGAAAAGGGCATCCTTTGGCTCAAATTCAAAACCATCGGCATCCAGGCCCATGGATCCACGCCTGAAAAAGGAGTGAACAGCTTCAGAGCCGCCTCTTTTCTCGTAACCGAACTCAACAATCTTTATGAGCTCTATCCCGATCAAAATCTCCTTTTCGATCCCCCCATTTCTACCTTTGAGCCCACAAAAAAAGAACCCAATGTTCCCAACATCAACACCATTCCAGGAGAAGACATATTCTACATGGACAGCCGAATTCTTCCCAAGATCAAACTGGATGAGGTCAAAAAGACAATCAGAGACATTGCAGAAAAAGTGGAAAAGAAATTCAAGGTAGAAATTACGGTGGAAGATGTACAAGAAGCCCCGGCTGCCCCTCCGACTTCTCCGGAAGCCCCCGTGGTTCATGCTTTGCAGAAAGCCATTAAGGCTGTCTATGAAGAAGAAGGAAAACCCATCGGGATCGGGGGAGGGACTGTGGCCGCGCTTTTCCGTCGAACAAATTTTGATGCGGCTTGTTGGTCCAAGGTCGAGGATACAGCCCACCAGCCCAACGAATACTGTGTGATCGACAATATGATGGGAGATGCCAAGGTTTTTGCTCACATCTTTCTGCAAAAATAATTCATCTCGAGGCCAGCGGGATATCCCCGTGAGGGAGGTTCTAAAATGACGAAATACCTTTTGGTCATAACGACTGTTCCAGACTCGGAGGTCGGTCAAATCATCGCTGAAAAAATCATAGAAGAACGATTGGCGGCCTGTGCCACCCTATCAGCACCGGGTCAAAGCCTGTATTGGTGGCAAGGAAAGATCACACAAGATCAGGAACACACCCTTTTTATCAAAACAAAAAAAGAAGCGTACCGCAAGCTCGAGGAGAAGATCCGTCAGCTTCATCCGTATGATATCCCTGAAATCATCGCCCTACCTGTATTTGCAGGGAGTAAAGATTATCTGAACTGGATCGATAGTGAAACTCAAGCCTCAGGGAAACTCAGAGATATTTTCTTTTGAGTTTTTGGGCCATCTTTATCGTGTTGAGATGAATCTCGACCGTGTCCGCAACATCAAAAGCATAACCCCCGGCAAACAGGATAACGACAGGGATTTTTAATCGCAGTGCCCCCTGGATGACAATGCTATCCCTTTCCTTGAGCCCGTCAAAGGTCACTTTTAATCCTCCAAGTTGATCCTTTTTATATGGATCAGCGCCTGCCAAGAAAAACACTACATCCGGCTTGAAAGTTTCATACAGACGGGGGATATGCGAATTCAGAGAGTCCAAATATTTCTTATCGCCGTCATCCGACCAAAATCCCACATCCAGCATGCTTTTTTCCTTTTTGGCCGGATAGATATCCATTTGATGCATCGAAAAAGTGAAGACTGTCTCATCTTCAGCAAAAATTTCGGCTGTCCCGTTCCCCTGGTGAACATCACAATCTACGATCATTCCTTTTTTGAAAGCCCCACTCTGTTGCATCTTTCGCAACGCTATCGCCACATCATTCAGGATACAAAAACCTTCCCCATGGTCATGGAAAGCATGATGGAATCCTCCTCCGATATGCACGGACAAACCATCTTCTAAGGCTAACTGTACAGCCATGATAGTCCCCCCGACCATTAGCTGAGCAAAATCTAGAACTTCAGCGGAATAGGGCAATTCCATCGTTATGACTTCCGACTGAGAAAGACGGCCGGTTTTCAGCTTTTTCAGATACTTCGGGGAATGAACGAGCAACAGATCTTCATCCGATGCAGGTTCAGGAGCCTTAAAATTTTCTTTTTTTGCCCCCCTACGCAAGAGCTTCTCGTAAATCAACCGGTATTTTTCTGCCGGAAATACATGGTTCCCGAGATCCACCATCCAGTAGGCATCGCTGTACACAAACCGGAAGGGAAAGTTTTTTGTCCTGAACCGGGTTAATAATCCACGCAACGACATAGA
>DAOWCB010000273.1 GCA_030633795.1 Candidatus Aminicenantota bacterium
ACGAGATGTTTAAAAGGATGCTTTGGGATCCGGAGCTTCTTGAATTGGGAAAAAAGTTCTACAAAGCGCCTGTTTTCCCAACAAAAAATGCCGGGTATCGATTAGAGGATCTTGCGATGGTGAATGCATCATGGTACCTGGAACACAAGTTTGGTACAGGCAACTTGGGTGGGCAGAGGGACCTCTACAGATGGGATTGGGATGGCCAATATTCGTACCCACATGTGCCATCGGGTTTAAAAATAGACCTCGATGATCCAGCAAAAATCACAGCCGACATGAAAAAAGTCGGGTCTTTTTTCGGAGCTGCCAAAGTCGGAGTATGCGAAACGGATAGACGGTGGATCTACTCAAAAGGCTACACAAAACTTGATGGAGGCAAATCATTTGAATTCGAAATTCCAGAGGAGTACAAATATGCCGTCGTTCTTACCATCGAAATGGACTATGATGCTATCGCATGTTCGCCAGAAAGCCCGGCCTCCGCAGCAACCGGATTCGGCTATTCACGGATGGCCTTTGCAGCCGGATTGCTAGCAACATACATCCGTGGAATCGGATACAAAGCCATTCCCTGTGGGAATGACACAGCCTGCAGCATTCCTTTGGCTATCGATGCCGGTCTTGGGGAACTGGGACGTAACTGCATGCTGATCACGCCTGAATATGGCCCCAGGGTGCGGATCGCTAAGGTTTTCACAAACTTGCCGTTAGTCGCCGATAAACCAATTGAGTTCGGCGTCTGGGAATTTTGCAAAATCTGTAAAAAATGTGCAGAGCATTGCCCCAGCCAGGCGCTATCTCTAGAAAATCCCACCGAAACGCCGATCGATAAATCCAACAGGGAAGGACTACTGACCTGGCATATCGATGCAAAAAAATGCGCCGCCTTTTGGGCAAGCAATGGAGCATGTTGTTCGAACTGTATCCGCACCTGCCCTTATAACAAAAAAAGCGGAGTTCTTCATGATACGGCAAGATGGGTCATCCGCCATTCGCGAATGTTCGACAGAGCACTGGTCCGGCTTGATGATTTTTTTGGCTACGGCAGAAAGAAAAATTCAGCTCACTTTTGGAAAGTGTAAAATTTCCATTTAGCAGCGAAGTCGGGGCTGAGCTTCTGATTGACCATCTTCGCTCGCAGAAGCTCGATGGGAATACTACCTTCAAGGAGCGCTGCGTCATGAAAAGCCTTGGCCGTAATCTTCCCTGAATCTACAAGCTCCCGGGAGAGTGCACGGATCTGGAGGCCACCGACCAAGTAAGAGATCTGAGCAAGGGGTTTGCCTCCGTATGCTCTGCCACTCAAATGGGCTTTCACCTCAACTGTGGCATTATCCCGCTCGTGGCCGATTCGGTCGACCAGGAAGTCGATGCACTCCTGCACGGTCATCTGTCCGAGATGAAAGCCTAACGAAAAGATTATGCGAGCACAGCGGTGCATACCCCAGAAGAGCATGCCGATGCGGTCCTCCGGAGACTTCTGGAATCCCATATCCCAGAGGCGCATTTCCCAGTAAAGTGGCCATCCTTCGCCGAAAAAACTCGTGCGAAAAGGTCTACGGTAACTCCTGTGGCGAGAGGACATGAAACCCTGTAGATTATGGCCCGGCACGAGTTCGTGGTGGACTACAGCCCGGGAAAAGTGGGGATTGTTGCCGCGCATAGTCGATATCTTCTGTTCATATGGCACGGCGTTCGTAGGGTAGGCCACGCTGATAACCTCGCCTCCGGTGAAAAACGGCGTTGTCTGCTGTCGCTCGATAGACATCATCTCCATTCGAATAATATCCTTGCCCATCGGCGGAATAGTGAGGCTGTCGTGCTTTTCCAGAAAATCGATAGCTTCGAAGGCCATAAAGCGGATGAGTTCTGGCTGCTTGCCTGGTTCAACACGCCTGTTTTTCACATGCTCGATAGCCTTTTGCCAGTCATCACCGAACCCCAACTCGCGGGTCGCAGCAAGTCTCTCTTCCTCGCACCAGGCCAGCTCCTGCCAACCAAGAGCGAGGATCTCCTCGGGTGTGTAAGGGATCATCTCGAAGGCCAGCTCTTTTAAAAGAGCCTTGCGGCCGACCGGGTCCATAATGGAATAGGACTGCCCGCCAGATTGGGCTCCACCAAGCTTTTCTCGTAGAAATCCCTCAAAGGATTTAAAAGCCTGGTCGGTGTCTTTGTAGGACTCGGCTGCCCACCATGTGAACAATGGATCGTAGCCGTTGTAAAAATCGAACCATTCCTTCAGCCCGTTGCGCAGCATCGCAGTCATCGTAACGGTACGTCTGACCGCAGCTTTTTTGATGCCTACCACTTGTCTTTCTAGGGATTTTCGAGTCGTCTCGATCTGGGCTTTGAGGCCGTTCAGGACTTCCGAAGCCTTGGCGCCTTCGATCCACTGCATTTTTTTCAAATCCTCGTGAAGGCCGATAATGGTTTCAGCAAAAGGAATAAACAGAGCCGTTTCCTTTATGGTCGAGGCCTCCTGCTCGAGTTTGCGCAACGTTCGCATGAGATGGTTTTTAAAAAGGATGTAATCGATCTGTCCGTCTTGACTCAGACGATCGAAATCGACTCCATCCAAAATACCACACCATTCTTTGTTAAAAGCCATAAAACGAGAACGTCGCGTAGAAGAAAACGGGAAAGCGTAGTACCTGTTAAGCGATCGTTCATCGACCGAATAGCGCTCGATCATAGATCTTAATTCGCTTTCCTCAGGTACAATTTTCCCAGACGCCGGTGTTTGGGCTGCTGCAGGAGTGATTATCACAGCCATAAAGATGACCGCCAAAAAGACAATGTGACATTTCATCTGTCCCTCCTATCGAATCATTTCGACCTAATACCCGCCAATTTATCACCTTTGGAGCGAAATATTCAAGTTCTGATAAATACAGGAATTTCTAAGTCATAGAAGGGTATATCGGAAGATTTATGAGGTATGAAATATTAAAATGCCAAGTCAGCTACCTAATCGTCCATGTGTATTCTTTTTCTTCAACAACATTTATGGTTACGGATTTCACCAATGTGTTGTCGCTAGTTTTCGAGGCCTCTAACACATGATCTCCATAGGGAACGTTATCGAAAACTTGACTTTCTTTGTCTTCCAATTCACCCTGGAGTGAGCCGTTTGTATAAATATTCAGGGTCTCCCCATACTCATTGGCTATTTTTAGACTGGCAGAATACAGAATCGACACCCAAATTTCTCCGCTTGCATTCACAACAACAGTATC
>DAOWCB010000137.1 GCA_030633795.1 Candidatus Aminicenantota bacterium
TTACGACGAGAAAAAATTCGACTCCATCTATTTTGAAGAAATGGCCGCCCTTTTTGGAGTGGCCACAGGACTCGCCACAAGAAAGTTGGAAAAGTAAACAATGATTAGAATAAACCTTTAAAACCCGAAAAAAAAGAGATAAGAGAGGAACCTTTTGGGCTAGCTCCAGAAATTAAAGAGAAAAAATGAACCCCGATCGCTAGCCTAATCATACTCCTTGCTCTCGGTGCTGTGGCAGCCCTCTATTTTTTGCAGGATAAAGCCATCAAAACCGAAAGAGATCTCCTGAGCGAAGCTCAAGAAGAAAAGAAACAGTTCCAGTACGTTTTGGTTGCTCTAGAGAAATTGGAAGAACAGAAAAGCGTCCTTTCGAGAAAGATCAATCTGATAAATCATCTGAAGGCTCGCCAAGAGATTGCTGTGAGAACGATGGATGAACTGAGCAGTAACATACCAGGCTGGGTTTGGCTAACCGAAACGATTTACGAAGCACAAGAAATCACCATAAAAGGAGGGGCTCTTTCTAACAACCTTATCGCAGACTACGTCTATAATCTGGAAAACAGCCCACATCTAAGCAATGTGAAAATCGTATCCATCAATCAAAAAACTGAACAATCAAGCAACCCGTATCTAGAGTTTTCTCTCACGGCAACATACGATTTGCCTTTGACCATAGATATATCAGAAGAAGCCAAACAAGGGGAACAAAAATGAGAGATTGGCCTTGGTTCGCATATGTCCTCATAGCCATTATCATTCTGGGTCTTTTCTATTTTGTTTACTATCAGCCCAAGCATAAGGAACTTCAAAACATCAGAAACGATAGGATAGAAGTAGAAAAAGAAGTGGCCCATCTCAAGCAAAAAAAAGAAGAACTAGATAAGATCGAAGCCGAGCTTGAACAGATGAAAATCACGCTCAGCAAGCTCGAGGCTATCATCCCTCAGAAAGAAGAGATAAGCAACATTCTGAAGCAAATGCAGGAGCTCGCCTATGACACCCGTTTGAACATCACCAAATTTATCCAAAATCCAGAGATCATCAAGGAGTTCTACGCAGAACAGCCCATATCTGTCGCTATTACAGGAAATTATCACAATCTCGCCATATTTTTCGACAGGTTGAACTCTTTTCAGCGCCTTTTTAATATCGAAAATTTTTCCATTAAAGCCTTGCAATCCCAGACAGATGCCTCGACCATTTCTGCCGAGTGGAATGTGAAAACTTACATTTACCGGGAAGAATCAAAGACAGAAGAAACAGAAAATCAACAGGATAAGGGGAACTGAGATGAAAAAAAGAATAGTTTTATTGCTTGTGGCGGGTGTCATTTGTCTTGGTACTTTCCCAGTTTCTGCTCAGGATGTCGATCAAGGCACACAGCTTGACACACGGATTCAAATCAAACCTCAAGGACCCACGTATAATCCCGAAGGAAGACGAGATCCATTCAGAGATCTGCTCAGAGGACAAGACCTGAGGGAAAAGGGCAAAACCAGGGGGCTCCAACAGTTGGCCATCGAGGATGCTGTTCTTATTGGAATTGCTAAGCATAGAGGAAAATTGACAGCAATTATCAATGATTCACAAGGATATCCTTACTACATCAAAACCGGGGATAATTTCCTTGATGGTTTTGTCCTGAATGTCAATGATTCACAAGTCATTTTCCGACAAACGAAACAAAGGGGCATTCCTTTATCAAGTCCAAAAGATATAGTAAAAGAAATCAAGCTAGAGGAGCGATAACATGAAAACGAAAAAATATTTGCAAATCCTGGTCATCATATGTACCCTCACTTTGGTCAGCGGATTTGCAAACAACAAAGAACCCTTGGGCAATATAAGTAACATTTTTGTTACACATGGACAGCCAAACACAAGGATCATTCTCGAATCCAATTCTCCTCTAACTCTTGTCGGCTCCAGCTATGCACCTGACCGTCCTGCAACTATTTTTGTCGATTTCGACAAGGTATCAACAAGCGTCACACCGAAAATAGCGCCCCACACAACCCCGTTAATCCAAAATATGAAGTTACAGAGAATCGACACCGACAAATTCCGTCTCCATGTCGACCTGAAAGAACGCGTTCCTTATCAGATAAAAACCGAAAACAATAACACTATCGTCGAGTTGAACCAGATCCAGAAAACTCCTGGAAAATATGCGATCGATCCAGATGTAAAATCGAAACTGGAAAAAGCATCAGGCCAAGTAGGATACCTGACAAATATCAGCGTCGCCGATAAAAAAGATAGAGTGAATGTCAGGGCGACACTCAGTCATGAAGCCGTTTCCAATGTTTTTGTTCTGGATAAACCTCTCCGGCTTGTCGTCGACCTCTACAATACATACTTTTCCTCATCGCAATCCGTTCATGCTATAAACCAGCTTGGTGTTAAAAAGGTGAGAGCGGCTCAGTTCCAAATCTCCAATCCTCACACCATCACAAGAATGGTCTTCGATCTCACAGAATCCACGTTTTACTCCATAGATACCGCAAACAACAACCTGACGATATCCTTTTATAAAGAAAGATTGACACATGTGTCACCTGCGGTTTCCAAACCTGTCGTCATCCCGAAGGTAGAGAAAAAACTTTCACCTCCCGTGGAAGAAAAAACCAAACCAAAAAAAGAGGTCAGTCCAGAGCTGCCCAAACCAAAAACCGAGGAAAAAAAGGTCAATCCTTCTGTCAAAAAAACTTCCCCGCCAAAACCTGTGATAACCGAAGAAAAAATCGAAATGCCGAAAACGCTTCGTCCAGAAAAAAACGGGTCTTCATTTCCCCAGGAAGAGGCCCAACAATTCGAACCGCAAACCATTTCTCAAAAAGAACAAAAATTCCATGGAGATGTTATCACCTTAAAATTTAAAGATGCAGATCTAAGGGATGTCGTCAATTACCTTGGCGAGTTTGCCGGTCTGAACGTAGCACATGATCCCGAAGTAAGAGGAGTTGTCTCCTGTAATCTCATCGATGTTCCCTGGGATCAGGCACTGGATCTTATCCTCAGACAGAACAAAATGGGCAGGATTCTGGAGGGCAATATTCTCAGGATCGCGCCTGTCCAAACACTCACTCGCGAGAGGGAAGAAGAGCTAAGGCTCGAAGAAAGCAAAGAACTGTCAGGTCCGCGAGTGACCAAATCGTACACTCTCTCTTACTCAAAAGCTTCAGATGTCGAAGGACTTCTGCAGAGCAGAATTTCGGAAAGAGGCGAAATCATCGTGGATGATCGAACAAACACCATGGTCATAACCGACGTCAGCGACAGGATCGAGCTGATCGAAAGACTTCTCGACGTGTTCGACACTCCCACTCCTCAAGTGGCCATCGAAGCCCGAATTGTGGAAGCGACAAGCACATTTATCCGCAATCTTGGGGTACAGTGGGGAGCCAGAGGAATCGCCGATCCTTTTTATGGCAATCAAACTTCTCTGGAGTTTCCGCATAAAATGCTGATCGACGGCGCCATGATCCCACAAGGTATCGTGACCAAAGGAATCGGAGGCCCATTAGGCGGGTACGCCATCAATCTCCCGGCTCCCGCGTTTACGACCGCCGTGGGTGTATCATTCGCAAACGTTCTGGATACTTTCAGGATAGATATGGCCATATCTGCTCTCGAGTCTTCAGGACAGGGCCGAATCATCTCAAGTCCGTCTGTTACGACACAGAATAACCAACAGGCCCACATCATACAAGGAAGACAAATCCCGGTCCAAACTGTCGCCAATTTCACAGTCACGACACGGTATATGAATGCTGCTCTTGAGTTGAGAGCAACCCCTCAGATCACAGCAGAGGGCACGATTATCATGCATATAGAACTCCAGAACAACGCAGCTGACTTTGCCAATCTGGTCAACGGCATCCCTCCGATAATCACTCAGAGTGCAACAACGACAGTCATGATCCCGGATGGCGGTACGACGGTGATCGGAGGCATCTACCGGACAGAGGACTCGATAACACGAGATAGGGTTCCATTCTTCCATAAAATTCCGATAATAGGAAACCTATTCAAATCGTTTGCACGCACAAAACAAAGCCGAGAGTTGCTTATTTTTGTAACTCCCAGAATTCTCAGATAAGAGGAAAAAATGAGAAAAATGAAAAATTGTCTAAAAATATTGGTTGTCATTCCGGCTATTTTCCTTCTGTTCTCCTGTAATCCGATCGAGGATGATTCTAGGTCAGATAGTGTCCTTTTAGTTGTCAGTATAACAGGGACAGACCTCGAAGATAATGATGTCAATTATCTACAATCTGACGTTGTCATGATCGACATAGATACAGGAAATACGACTGTTGCCGCTGATGATGCCAAGGTTATGTTCTCTACCGAGTCTCTCGACCCCGAACCGTGGCTCGGCACATCCCATTACTCCGACGTATTTGTCACCCACTATGTCGTAACTTACAGCCGTTCGGACGGAAAAAACCAAGAGGGAGTCGACATTCCTTACTCGTTTGACGGCTCTTTTACTGCTAGGGTTCAGATTGGTTCATCAACAGAGGTCAGTTTTATTGTCGTTAGAGCCGTATCAAAGCTCGAACCTCCGCTGATCAACCTGAGGGTAGGCCGAGGAGAAGGGGAACTCAAAACCACAGCTCGGATCGATTTTTACGGAAACGACACACTCGGCAATAAGGTCAAGGCTACAGGGTATCTGACCATTTTCTTTGCGAACTATATAACCGAAGAAGAAGAAGAATGATAAGGAGGCACCTAATGAGATCAAACATTAAATTTGCAGTTTTTATGCTAGTGGCAGTGAGTCTTGTCCTGTTTACCTCCTGTGTGAAGAATAAGGTAGATGAGCCTTCTCCGCTGGGCCCGGCAGGATATGCGATATCTCTCAATGTTTCTGCCAGTTCTAATGTCATTTTTGCTGGAAGCACAGCAAGGGATTCGACAACAGTAACAGCCCGTTTAATGAAATATGATGGGACTCCGCTTTCAGGAAGAACCGTGTATTTTGAAATTAATGATGTCAATGGAATCAAATCCCTTGATTTCCTTGGATATTTTGAGGGCCATCAAGCTGTTGCATCAAAAGTAA
>DAOWCB010000290.1 GCA_030633795.1 Candidatus Aminicenantota bacterium
GTTTCTTGGTTTCTGCAAAAGTGAGAAGAGAACACAAAATGAACACGCCAATGAATAGAAAAATAAAAGTTTTGTTTTTCATCTCAGCCTCCTTATGGTTGCTAAATGGAATGCATCTCTACTGAGAGCGAGAAGGAACACGGCATTCCTAGAAAGAAAGATCGGTTCTTTTTTTTGGAAAGATGACCCCATCTTTCTTTTACCTCTTGCCAGAATAGTCTTATACAATTTTGCACTTATTATATTGAGTCGGGCAGCCCCTGTCAATACTGAAAAACTGTCTGTGGAGGCATTTCCAAATCCGTGTTGGCATGAAAACTCACATTATGCGTGGACCATTTTTATGGGAAGAGGTCCATGCAAATGGCAAAAGAGTCCAGAAAGTAGCACCTGATGCAGATACTAAGGAGGATGCTGTTCTTGCTCTTCAAAGGGAAGTTGCTCAAGTCTTCACCGGGGAAAATGGATTTGAACAAAATACGAGAGATATGGGATTCAGAAATTTTTCCCAGGTTTATCTTCAGGATTATGCCATGATAGATAAGAAATCATGGCAAACAGACGAATACAGACTGAGCAAGTTGATAGATTTTTTCAAGGACATTGAACTAAGGGAAATAACACCTTCAATGATTCGGAAATTTAGAGCATCCATATTGAAAGATGGAATTGCAGAAAGTACTACTAATAGAGAGATGGCATTATTGAAGAAGATGTTTAGTCTGGCAATTGATGAAGGTTATCTTGAGCATGATCCGGTTAAGAAAATCAAGATGTATTCAGAGCATGATTCAATCAGAGACAGGGTTTTATTAAGAGAAGAGGAGCCTAGTTTTTATGCAGAGTAAGTTGAACATGCGAAACCCGTTGCTTTGTTAGGGCAATATGCTGGATTGAGATTAGGAGATGCTTTGAATCTTGAATGGAGGAATGTGGTTTTACGAGGTTTAAAAGATAGTTATATCAACGTGGAAAAGACAAAAAGTAAAAAAGCCCGCGAGATTCCTATTAATTCTATTCTGTTTGATGTGCTTACTAAACTTAAAGCAAACAGCGGAAAAAGTAAGGTGTATTTCCTTTTAAGAGTGTTAGAACTGCATTTACAAATGCTTGTAAAAGAGCAGGCATTGAGGATTTCACTTTTCATGATTTGAGACGGACTTTCGGAACGAGGATGTTAGAGAGAGGGGCTGATATTGTGACGATTTCAAAGCTCTATGGTCACTCTAGCGTTTTAGTAACTCAAAGGTATCTTCATCCAAAGGACAAATTGAGCAAAGAGGCAGTGGAACTTTTAGTTGAAAAACCTGGTTGGCAATCTGGTGACAAAGGAAGAAACCGAACAAACAAAAATGCTTCCAATTTATTCATTTTCAATGAATTAGAAATGCCGGAAAAAAATAACGCACTGGACTCAAAATCCAGTTCACTTCACGGTGAGTGTGGGTTCGACTCCCTCCTCCGGCACCAGTTTTCCTCTGTAATTACCTGGTTTTACAAAGGTTCGCGATTTCACTTCTGATACCGTTTGACCAACGCTTATCACAATTTTTCGGCACAGATTTGGCACGAGAGGAGTGGCCTGTTTTAGGAACAAGAACTTATTCAGGCCAGTATATTTTTGATGGTCTTCATGATCTCATCCATTTTTTTTCAAATGGAGCGCCGAAGGCACTATAGCTATACCGCCGAGGGACGTGCAGCGCAGTTCGGCAGGCAACATTTTCCCAGAGGAGAATACAGCGTCAACCGTCTCATCCAGAGGAACAGGGTTTTGGTAACCGCCGAGGACAAGATCTGCACAGACAAACGCACTGGATGCAGCTGTGGCATTCCGGGTATGGCAGGGGATTTCACATATCCCCTGGACCAAGTCGCAAACAGAACCCATTGTGTTCTGGAAGGAAACGGCAGCGGCATCGAGAGCCTGGTCAGCACGTCCTCCGACGGCATCGACAACAGCCGCTGCTCCCATAGCTCCCGCAGCGCCGATCTCGACTTGACAACCGGCGATCTCTGCGGCAAAAGTGGCTCTTAAGGCCAGGATCAGGCCGACGGCACCGGCGGCAAATAGCGCCAGTACGGCTTGAATCTCGTCAAGGTCTTTTTCTTCGATGAGGATCGATATCACACCAGGCATGACACCTGCAGATCCTCCGGTCGGGGCCGCGCACACGATCCCCATGCTGTTGACTGTGTGCATCACGGCCATCGCCCTGGCTGCCGCTTCGGCATGGGGCCCGCCTATCGCCACGGCTTTTCTTTTTATGGCCTGATCAATCTGATGAGCACTCGGCTTTAGAAGCTGCATGTTCACCTTTTGATCTTGAAAACCGGCTTTGATCGAGTCCTGCATTACCTTCAATCTTTTTTTCATCTCTTCAAGACAATCTTCCTCCGAAAGTCCAAGCAGTGTGGCTTCGTATTTAAGGGCGATTTCCCCCAGCGACAAGTCCTTCTCTCCGGCGATCCTGCAGATTTTTTTGGCCGAGGAGAAAATCGGTTCGCCGCTTTTAGGAAAGACGAACAGAGAAGACAACCATACCTCCTCTGCCGAAGACAGGGATTCGATCTTTGACCGCAAAGCTGGATCAAGTCGAGATTTGAGCGTAGCATTTAAGAGCACCTGATGGTCCTTTTTCTGGATGGCAATTTTCGGCGAAATTGTCTTCAATAGGGCTCGGAGATCCGGAACATTCGATTCCGTACAGGGCACAAGAATCACATGATTTTTTCCGTCCAGATCAACGTTCCAATCATTTAACCGAATTATCCTGACAGATCCTCCGCCGATGGATTTGGCCACAGCAGTCAAGCTTTTTCCTTCTTTCGACCGGAGCGCTATCTTGACGCTGTTGGGATGATCGGCCTCCGGGAAAGGAGACACCAAAAAACGAATGAGGAGATTTTGGTCTTCAGCGATTTCAAGAGCTTTGTGGAATCTTTCATCCGTGATCGGCCATCCCATAATGCCTGCGGCAAAAGCTAAATCAGATCCCTGAGCTTGGAAAACACGGGCATACGATCCGTCAGGAGCAAATGTGAATACGGCCTCGGAAGGTGTTTCCCCAAGGAGTTCTTGGATGAGTTTTCCGATATAATAGGAGCCCGCCGTGTGAGAGCTCGA
>DAOWCB010000216.1 GCA_030633795.1 Candidatus Aminicenantota bacterium
CAAACCTTCTCATCCGGACATTTATGACGAGCGAAACAGCCAGGTAATTCGTGAGCAAGGAAGATCCTCCATAACTAATTAAAGGCAGCGGAATGCCAGCAATCGGAAAAAGACCGATGGTCATAAAAACATTGACTAAAAATTGGAAAGCAATCATTCCCGCAACCATGTATATGATAAAAACACCTGCGCGATCTCTCGATTTTGTCACCGATTGAAATAGTCGAGCGAGGAATAAAAAATACACTAAAAACGTGACAATGACCCCGATAAACCCAAATTCCTCTCCGATAACAGAAAAGATGAAGTCTGTATGTCTGGCGGGGAGAAATCTGAGCTGGCTCTGCGTTCCCTTCTTATAGCCCTTTCCCAGAAAACCTCCCGAACCGATAGCAATCTTTGATTGGATTGTTTGGTATCCCGAGCCCAACGGATCTTTTCCTGGTGAAAGAAGTGTCGTGATCCTTTCTTTTTGGTATTCTTTAAGAATAACACCCCACCCAACAATTCCCAACAAAAGGGCCAATATAACGAGAATGATGACTGTTCTTTTTTTCAAACCCACCATCACAAAAACGGCCAATAAAATCGGAATATAGGTAAGAGATGTTCCCAAATCAGGTTGCAATCCTACTAATAACACGGGAATCCCAACGATCAAAATACTCAAAAAGCCGTGAACAAACGAGAGAGAATTTCGTCTGTATGTCGAAAACATGTGAGCCAGAACCAGTATCACTGCAATTTTGGTGATCTCCGAAGGTTGAATCTGGAAAAAAGGAAGAACGATCCAGCTTTTGGTTCCAGCGGTCAGCCGCCCGAAAAGCAAAATTCCGGAGAGAATGATAATGGCGATGCTATAGAAATATAGAGAATAAGCAACTAAAATTCTGTAATTCACGGATAAAAACACAAACAAGGCAGTCAAAGCCACAAATAACCAAAAAAATTGTTTGAGGGCATAATTTCCTGGCAAATAATGCGAACTGCTGTAGATAAAGGCTATGCCTATGGCTGAGTTGAGAATCAATAACCCTATCAAACCCCAATCGATGTTCCTGAGTTGGTTTCTATCTATCATGATTATCCCGGTACAGACGAAAAATCTCCCTTGCTATTGGGGCTGCTGTTGCCCCTCCCATTCCGCCATATTCCACAAGAATCGTGACAACAATCTCAGGATTATCCCTCGGGGCGAATCCTGTATACCAAGAATGGGTTTTAACAATTTTTTCATCTTGACCAAGCTTTTCTGCCGTTGCCTTGCTGATTACCTGCGTAGAACCTGTTTTCCCACAGACATCGAATCCTTGCACCTTTGATGCCCTTCCTGTTCCCTCTTCATTAACGGACTTCCACATTCCTGTTATGACTTTTTCAAAAATGGATTCTTGAATCTCTGCTTGCACCGCTCTTGTCCGATCAGATTTGTTCCTTTTAAAAAGATAAGGAGTCACTCCTTCTCCTCTATTCGCTATGAGAGCTGTAGATGCGGCTATTTGAAGAGGTGTCACCTGAATGGGCCCTTGCCCGATAGAAACGGAAATGGTCTCTCCAGGATACCAGGGTTCATTTCTTACTCTTCTCTTCCAATCAGGATCGGGAATCAGCCCTTCCTTTTCTCCAGGCAAATCGACTCCTGTCAGAGTCCCCAAACCCAGCATCCTTGCGTACTTTGCGATCTCCTCGATTCCCATCAATTTTCCAACTTGGTAGAAATAAATGTTACAGGAGTTTTTAATTCCATTGTACAGATTCATCGATCCGTGCCCTCCCTCGAACCAACATGAAAAAGGATGCCCATATATTCGAGTAGAGCCGGTACAATAATACGTTTTCCATTCGTTAACCACCTGGGAATCCAATGCTCCCAAGGCCATCGTGAGTTTGAAAATGGAGCCAGGCGCGTACAAACCCCGGATAGCCCGATTCTCCAAAGGAAATTCAGGATCCCGAAGCACATTGAGCCATTCTTCTGGAGAGAAACGGCTTATGAATTTGTTTGGATCAAAAGTGGGAAAACTTGTTAAGGCCAAGATATCGCCTGTCCTCGGGTCCAAAACAACAATGGCTCCTTCCCTCCCTTCAAGAAGCTCTTCAGCTCTACTTTGAATGGAAAAATCAAGAGTAAGGCTAATGTCCTGACCAGGAACAGATTCCTCCCTTGAAATCTCTCCCCTAGGCCTTCCCAAACTGTCAGCTATTTCTAAAACCCTTCCTTCTTTACCCACAAGCAGGTTCTCGTACTCCCTCTCGAGGCCAGTTTTCCCCACTAGATCACCCGGGCGCCTTTTTTGTATAGATTGACTGATCTCTTTTTGGGATATCTCTTGCAGATACCCGATGACATGAGACGCCAAGGTTTCATACGGATATTCTCTTTTGGGTTCAGATTGAATGATCAGTTCTGGAAATTCTGACTGTCTCGCCCTTACTCGAGAAACTTCTTCAAGCGTCAAGTTATCCTTTATAACGATCGGCTGAAACATCGGAAGAAATTTGTATTTTTCAATCCTTTCTCGCAAAACAGGAAGTTCCAGGCCGAGCAGCTGGGATATTTTTTGGCAGGACTGTTCGATGTCCTGACAATTTTCTCGTATTATAGAAACCTGAAAAGAAGCAATATTGGTAGCCAAGATTATGCCGTTTCTATCTTTGATCAGCCCTCTTTGCGGCAGCAATATGATCTCACGTATGCGATTCGCTTCCGATTGTCTCCAGAATTTTTTATGATCAAGGATCTGTATTTTCCAGAAACAAAACAAAAGGAAAAGGAAAATTATTCCCACCAAGATAAACGTAATCTGAGCTTTATTCTGAATCGGAGTTAGGTCTTCATAGATTTGTTTTTCTTTTTTCATCATCCATTCTACATTTTTGAACTTTTCAGCTTACGTACAAAACGATATGCCAAAGATCCTAAAACTGCCGTTATCAGGGGTTGAAAAAAGATGAGGCCTCCTCCTGTACTCACTCTCTCTGAAAAAATGAAAGAATACAAAACCGACCAGATAATCAACTCTACACACAAAAGCAGAAAAACAAAAACAAAATTACGCTTGATCGGTATAACATTGATTTTGCCTGAAAAATACCCAGCGAAATATCCCATGATCGTCTTAGCAATCCCGGCTACTCCAAAGACACTCATAGAGAAGGAGTCTTGGATAAGGCCACAGATTGCACCCAAACAGGCCCCATAGATTTCTCCCTTTTCTAGAGCAAAATAGATCACGATCAAACTGAAAAAATTAAAAAGAAAAAGTAGTGAAACAGAAATTTTTGCAAGGAGTGAATAGAGCAAGAAAGCTACAAGAACTGAAAGGCCCGTCCTTATTAAATCTTTCATCACCTATCTCTAAAAAACTTCATTGACATCCGCTGTAATAACAGCCAATAAATCCAGATTTTGCATTTTAAAAGCCGGCACAACCTTGATCTCTTTAAACAGAGACGTATTCTCCACAATGGAAACAACATGGCCCACAAGAACACCTGGTATATATATCCCGTCAAAACCGGTCGTGATAAGTCTATCGCCTTCAACAATCAAGGTATCTGTAGCAAGTATGTATTCAAGATTGCACTGTCCGTTCCCGATTCCGTTTATGATGCCCGGAACGTTCTTTCCTTGCGGGATAACATGCACACCGCTCTCGATATCCGTAATTATCTGGATTCGGGCTTGCTTGAAGGCAACGGGCTCAACAACTCGACCCACCAGATGGCCCTGTTTATCTAGGACAACCATATCTTTTTTCACACCATCCATAGAACCTTTGTTTATCACCAGAGATTTCCAGACATTGCTGGCATCCATCCC
>DAOWCB010000008.1 GCA_030633795.1 Candidatus Aminicenantota bacterium
ACAATCCCGGGATGTTGGATTTACATTCGGCGTTGATCTCGATGCCTCCATTCTGGTAATGGAGAGAAGGGAAGACCAACATGGGTTCTTCGGTGATATCGATACCGTAGCGGATAAACTGCCTGAGCATAGCAGGAAATTGTTTATGGATATACCCTTCGCCTTGCAGCATCTCGATCAGCGGAGAGTCGAGCCAAACACCCACACGGCTGCTTGGAGTTTTGATTCCTTTCTTGTGTTCGATACATTCGCGGATAATGGCAGAACTTTCAACATCCCGAGGCTCCCTCGGGAAAACGAACAGTTCACCATCTATGTTGAGAGGCTGTCCTCCGGCTCCTCGGATCTTTTCGGTGATCAGGAAACCTGCGATCTGTTCGGGAAAAACGGAACCGGTCGGGTGATACTGAACAGAATCCATATACAAAAGTTTTGCGCCTGCCCGATAGGCCATGATCAGGCCATCGCCTGTAGCGCCGTAGTGGTTGGTTGTATCGAATCCTCGGATGTGCAAGCGCCCGTATCCCCCTGTGGCGATAATGGTTGCTTTGGCCTTAACGGTGAAGTATTCTTCAGTCTCGAGATTGTACAGGACTCCACCCGCACATTGACCTTTGGAATCCAGAATGAGTTCGACTATCGGCATGAACTCGAGAACCGTGATTTCATCCGGATGGTTTCTCACTTCGTCCATCAGCGTTCTCAATATGATGGCACCTGTGTAGTCACGGCAAGAAACCATTCTCTTTCTGGATGTTCCGCCACCGTGTAAAACTTGCATAGAGCCATCCTCATTTTTGTCCCAAACAACTCCCAGGTCCTCCAGCCATTTTACAACATCAGGGCCATCTTCTGTTAGAGCTCGCACGAGTTCTGGTTTGTTATCGAAGTGTCCTCCTCCCATAGCATCCAGGTAGTGGCGTGTCGGTGAATCCTGAGGAGTAAGAGCCGCTTGCATTCCTCCCTGAGACATCATGGAATTGGCGTCTCCCAAACGCAGCTTGGTCGAAATAATGGATTTAGCTCCCTTTTGGGCAGCAATGAGCGCAGCCGCTGTTCCAGCTCCACCTCCGCCTATGATCAAAATATCTGTTTCATAATCGGGAGACGAGAGGTCGAAGAATTCGGGTTTAATCCTGGAGTGGGCCTCTAACATATCCGCGATTTCTGTCGTGATCGATTCTCCCTTATTCGGGCCTAACCTGATTTTTTTTCTAGACTCGGGTTTATAATCCGGATGAAACTTGGATAAAACATCTTCCCTTTCCTCGGCACTCATCGGAGGAAAAACAGGCTTGCCTGATTTGGCGAGTTCAAATCTTTTATTCCGGGACTGAGTGACTTTTTCGAGTGATGGTCTCATATATTCTGGATACATCGGATACTCCTCATAAAATTTTAGGATTCAAGGTCTCTCTCGTAATATATCTTTTTGAGTTTATCTTTTTTCATGGACATCATTTCTTTGTATTCTTTATCGAATTTTTTGGCTTTGACTTGTTTTAGCCTCTTTTTCAATTCTGGACTTTTTTTGGAAAGATATTTTCCGTACAGTCTCTTGGCAAGAAGACTGACATTGTACTGGACGATTTCGGCAGGACACCTTATGGCGCACAATCCACAGCATATACAATCGAAAGAAAGGTCCATAACCTGTTCGATATCTCCACGTTTAGCCGCTTGGATGTAGTCCATGACCTCCAGGTCTTGAGGGCAGGCCTTTGTGCAGGTGTTGCACGCCACACACCGGAAGACTTCCGGGTAGAGTTTCTGTATGGTGGCCACATTTGGCTCCAGCTTGCCGAGATCATATATGGCTTTTTGTCCTGGGATGACCGGGAGTTGGGTCAACCACATTCCATCCTCCACGAGTGTTGTGCAGGCCAATCCCGGGTAGATTTTATAATCTCCTGGAAGGCGGTAAACCGTGGCACAAGCCCCGCAGAATCCTTCGCGGCAACCCGCTCCTCGTTTTATCAGATAACCGGCATATTCGATGGCACCCATGATGGTTGCGTCAGCAGGAACGTTATGAGCCTTGCCCATGATGAAGATGGTGAACATCTTCTCCTCGGGTTTTGCTTTAACCTTGGGTTTTGGTTGTTTTTTTGGCGTCTTTTTTACTGCTTTCTTTGTTGCCATTCGGAAATCTCCTTTTTAATATTCTTGGGGCAAATTTTTAAGCTCGGCCCAGGAATAGACAGGACCATCTTTGCATACGTAGTGCATGCCGATGTTGCATCTGCCGCACTTTCCGATTCCGCATTTCATTTTGTTTTCGACGGTAGTGTAAATCTGCTCATCCTTGAATCCGAGAGCTTGGAGGTTTTGTATCACAAATTTGATCATAATGGGTGGGCCACATGTGATGGTTATAGAATTCTTGGGTGAGGGCTTTTTATCCAATATATTCAGAGGCACAAATCCCACATACTCTTTCCAATCCGGTTCTTCCACATCTATCGAAAGATGGACGGTCATCTTGTTTTTCAATTCCTCAAGTTCCTGTTTGAAAACCACATCTTTGGAAGTCCTGGCTCCGTAGAACAAGGAGAGGTTTCCAAAATCTTGTTTTTTTCCTAAAGCGGTGTTAAGGACCGACCAGAGAGGCGCAAGTCCGATTCCTCCACCTATGAAAATCAAGTTTTTCCCTTTCCATTTATCGATCGGAAAACTGTTTCCGTATGGACCTCTGATCCCGATGATATCTCCCACCTGTGTTTCGTGGAGGGCCGAGGTTACCCGTCCCATCTTCAGGATGCTGAACTGCAAGTAATCCTTTTCGAGAGGGGAGGAGGAAATGGAAATCATCGCTTCCCCTTTTCCGAATACAGACAGCATCGCGCATTGACCACTCCGGTGAGAAAAACCGTTATCTTCCAGGAATTGCGTCCGGAAAGTTTTGATAGCTCGGGCTCCGCTGACCTCTTCCTTGATTTCGATGATTTTGGCAAGTTTAGGAATATACGTATTATGGTCCATAATCTCTCACCTTATCCAGAACTTCGATGATATCGATTCCTACCGGACAATTTGTGATGCATCTGCCGCATCCCGTGCATTGGTAGTTCTGGTAACGTTCGACAAAATATTGAAACTTATGCATGATGCGTTGTCGCAGTCTTGAAGCCTTGTCTGGTCTTGGGTTGTGCCCAGAGGAATGCATGGTAAAATCAGGGAATTGACATGTATCCCAGGTGCGGATCCTTTTTCCTGTTAATGGAGTATGGGAGTGGACTTCATCATTGATATCAAAGCAATGACATGTCGGGCACATGTAGGTGCAAATCCCGCAACGGAGACAGCTCATGGCTTCCTCATCCCAGAAAGAGGAATCCCACATCCCTTTCAGCTTAGGGGGGACTTTTTTAAGGTTTTTAATCTGCTTTTTTATCTTTTTTTCGGACTCCGCGTGAATTTTTTGAAGGTCTTTTTTGTCTCCAGCTTTTGGCGGAGTGAAAAGGTTTTTGGCAAGATTCAGAAGTTTGACCCCGTTTTTTGTTAACGATTCGACGTAATATTTATCTCCTAAGTCTGTGAGAAGAATATCCAACCCTTCCTTTGAGTGAGGAGATCCCTCCACCGATAGGCAAAAGCAGTTGGTGCTAGGGGGAGTATTGCATGCCAATCCCACGAGGATCGTTTGATTTCTGCGTTTCCAGTAATAGACATCCTCGAAATCTCCACCGAACACCAAATCCGTTAAGGTTAGAGCTTTGGCATCGCACGGCCTCACGCCAAACACGATCGTGGGTTCATCTTCCGGGATTGTTTCTTTAATATCGGGATTGTCGTTGTCATCCTTATTAAACTCGAAGTAGACTTCTCTCTGGGGGAAGATGATTTTTTTGGGAGAAAGGGCCGTTATCAGGAATTCCAGGTCGATATCCTCCGGGGTGTTCACGGCTTCGTAGGTCCAGATATCTTCGTCCTTAGCAGGCGCGTATATCCTGTAGGTTTGCAGCTTTTTCACCCATTGGGGTAAAGCCTTTTTCAAGAGTATCTTGTCCATTGTCTCACCTGATAAAATCTTCTGGGTCTTCATCTTTAAAACTGGAAACAAGCGATGGCTCGTCTGGATCGAATCCAGCATCATACCCGAATAGCTCCTTGGCTTCTTTTTCCAATTTTTTATTCAAAAAGCGGAGAGGGATATCCAATGGGCAAACTCTCTCACACTCTCCGCAATCGATGCAACGTCCGGCCAGGTGCATAGCTCTGACCATATGATAAACGAAGTTTTCTGAAGGGACCGGTGATTTCTCCACCCATTTTATCTTTCCTGCCTTTTCAGAGGCCGTCGTATCAGCAGTTACGGCAAAGTTGATGGTGTCTACGACACATTCATCGCAGTAACACATGGGACATACAGAACGGCAGGCATAGCACCGGATGCATTTGGCAAGCTGCTCGGTCCAGAATGCCCATCGTTCTTTTTCTGAGAGAGATTCCATTTTTTCCAAGGATTTGAACGGTTCTTCGACCTTTTTTTTCGTTTTGTCGCCAAGAAGAAGATCATAAACGACAGGGTAATTCGCGCGACATTCGAGGCATCTCTCTGCAAGAAGCTCTTCGGCCGGGACTTTGATGGTTCCACCCTGGACAGAAATAACGAAATTTCCCTTCTCGTCAAGTTCGATGTTTTCAGCCTTTTTGCCTTTAAGCTTGTTTGCAAGTTTTTTTTCGTCTATTACTCCAGTCTGTTCGCAAGAAATCCCGAGGATGTGAACATCTTCACGATTGATGTATTTTTCTTGGAGAAGCACAATAATGGCCCGGCTGTCGCAACCTTTGACTACTATTCCAACAGGCCGTTCATCCGGTTTTTTCTCACCTGCTTTTCTTTTTTTCTCGTCTACCAAGAATTTGGTTAGGTTGTGGACACATGTCGGGTTCCAGATCAGTCTGTCGACATCTTCGGGATCTTTTATGAAGGCGGGTTTGGGCATCAATCCGTTTTGTCCCCTCTCATAACCGATCACATATTTAACCTTTCCCTCTTTCAGAATCCGTTTGGCTTCTTTGCGGAGATCTTCGACATTTACCATTATATATTTCTCCTGAGCTTGGTTTGGGGGCCCAGAGGTTTGAGTTCTTCGACAAAGTCACTGATGATCTGGGTGTATTTTTTTCCCTCGGCGGCAGAGACCCATGACATCTGGAAGCGTTCGGGCTCAAGCCCGATAAAATCCAAGAGTTTTTTAACAATGGCAATCCTCCGCCTGGCGTAATAATTGCCTTTGATGTAATGACAGTCTCCTGGGTGACAACCGGAAACGAGGACACCGTCTGCCCCTTTGTTGAATGCATCAAATATGTAGAGCGGAGAAACACTGCCTGAACACATAACCGTGATGGGGATGACATTGGGCGGATACTGCATTCGGGATACTCCGGCTAGATCGCTTCCTGCCGATGAGCACCATTTGCATAAAAAAGCTACGATTCTTGGTTCGAATTGTTCTGCCATTATCAGCCTCCGAGGCTTGCCCTGATCATTTCATGAACCTGGGAAGGAGTGGTATTTTTCACGTTGATGGCGGCTCTTAGACATGTCGCTTGACATGTCCCGCACCCTTCGCACAAAACTTCGTTTACCTCGACTTTACCGTCCTTCAAGGACAGAGCATCGTAAGGACACACTTCCACACACATGCCGCATCCTGTGCAGAGGTTGAGGCTGACTTTTGCCACCATCGGAGAATGGAAAAGCCTTTCTTGTGAAAGAATGGAGATCGCTTTCGCTGCGGCTCCGCTTGCTTGGGCTACAGCTTCAGGGATATCCTTGGGCGCTTGGGCTGCTCCTGCCAGAAACATTCCCGATGTTACGCTTTCCACAGGTCTGAGTTTGGGATGAGCTTCTGCAAGAAATCCATCCTTGTCCATAGCAATCTTTAGTTTTTTAACGAGCTCCGAAGCTCCTTCGGAAGGGCGCATGGCCGTAGCCAAAACGACCATGTCCGCATCTATTTCGATATCTTTACCCGCAAGGGTATCGACACCCCAGACTTTTATTTTGCCTTTATCTTCGAATACTTTTGCGACTTTTCCCCTCAGATAAACCACACCGTCCTCTTCTACAGCCCTTTGCACGAATTCTTCGTAGCCTTTTCCACCCGATCGGATATCGATGTAGAAGATATAAGCTTGACCGTCAGGCACATGATGTTTGTAAAGCATGGCATGTTTAGCCGTGTACATGCAGCATATTTTCGAGCAGTAGGCGCAGTGAAGTTCGGGATCTCGAGAACCTGCGCACTGGATGAAGACCACTTCTTTGGGCTCTTTGTGATCGGAAGGTCTCAAAACTTTTCCTTGAGTTGGGCCAGATGCAGAACACAGCCTTTCGAACTGAAGGCCGTCGAGGACGTCCGTGTATTTCCCGTATCCGTACTCGGACAAATTTTCTTTCTCGTACAGGTCATAACCTGTCGCAACGATGATGGAGCCGACTTCTTCTTCGATGATCTCTGCTTTCATGTCATAGTCGATAGCTTCTGGTTCACAGACATCGGCACATTTGCCGCATGCGATCGGAACTAGACCGGGGCAGCCCCTAATATCGAGCGCGTAGGTGGCTGGAATCGCCTGAGGGAAGGGGATATAAATAGCTTTGCGTCCCGTTAAACCCATATCAAACTCGTTAGTCATAACAACCGGACAGACCTTTGTGCATTCGTCACACAGAGTGCATTTATCCGGATCGACATAGGTGGGTTTTTGCAGGATTTTAACATTGAAATTTCCTACATACCCTGATATTTCTTGAACTTCGCTGTAGGTCATCAGCTTTATTTTGGGATGCTTGGACACTTCCACCATTTTGGGACTCAGGATGCACTGGGAGCAGTCGAGAGTAGGGAAGGTTTCCGAGAGTTGAATCATGTGCCCACCGATGGATGGATTCCTTTCCACGAGAATGACTTCGTATCCCGTGTTGGCTATGTCCAAAGCGGCTTGAATTCCGGCGATCCCACCGCCGATGACAAGAGCTCTTCTTGTAACAGGGATGCTTATCGGTTCTAAAGCTTCGTTTTGGCGGACCTTTTCCACAGCGCTTTTCGTGATTTTTGTCGCTTTTGCGGTCCCCTTATCCATGTCCTTGTGGACCCAGCTGCATTGTTCGCGGATATTGGCGATTTCGCACTGGAAGTCGTTGATACCGGCTGCCTTGGCGGCATTCCGAAATGTTGTTTCGTGCAGGGTAGGAGAGCAGCATGCCACAACCACATTGTCCAATTTATTTTCCTTGATGGACTCGATGATCATGTTTTGGCCAGGATCCGAGCACATGTAAACATAATCCTCCGAAACATCCACCCCATCGTGTTTGGCCAGATCTCCCGCAACTTTTTTGACATCCACTGTTCCTGCGATATTTATACCGCAATGGCAAACAAAGACTCCTGTCTTTTTTTTCATTTTATTCCTCAAATCCTCACTTTTTGGATTTTGTGGTTTTTTTCTTAGTTGCTGTTTTTAAAACTTCCTCTCCATAATCGTACCCATTATCAAATGCTTTGATGTTAAGATCGAGAAATCTTCCCGGAACCAATCCTGGAAGGGCTTTTTTCATGGCTTCAGGAGATGCGATTTTCGTGACAGCCGTGAAGAATCCTAGCATCACAAGGTTTGCGATGATGCGGTTTCCCAGCTGTTCTGCGAAGCGTGTGGAGGGAATGGCGTACATTTGGATTTTTCCCCGGATCGGTTTAGGTTTAACTAGGTCGGTATCAATAATCAGTATGCCCTTATCTCTCAGTTCAGGTTCATATTTGTCGTAGGCCTCCTGGGACATCGAGACAAGAATCTCCGGCGTAGTGATGTAGGGATAGAGCACCCTGTCAGCCGACACAACCACTTGGGAGCTGCAGGCGCTTCCTCGAGCTTCGGGCCCAAAACTCTGGGTCATGGTTGCGTGCTTGTTATCATAAAGTGAGAGGGCTTTACCAGTAATAAGGCCACAGCGGATGATTCCTTGACCCCCGAATCCAGAAAATCTTATTTCTGCCATCGTTTATTCTCCATATTTAACGAATTTGTCGCCTAAAATTTTGGTCATGTGTTCGTTCATGGCATGCAGGAATGTCGGTTTTTCTTTATCGATGAATTTGCCGACTACCAATTTCCCTTGGTAACTGATGTCCAGCGTCCGCGTATCTGCACCATGTTCTATCACGGATTTGTCATAGTAATATTTCAGCAGGTTCAATCCGTCGCCCAGCCGGTTCCTGCGGGCATAAAGAGTGACGCAAGGTGTGATGACCTCGATGAGCGAAAAACCAGGCTTGGCCAGTGCCTCCTGGATGGATTTGGTCACTCTCCGCAGATGGAGAGCGGTCCATCTGGCCACATAAGTTGCTCCTGCCGCTTCTGCCAAATAGGGAAGGCTGAACGAGAATTCGAAGTTTCCATAAGGGGCGGTGGAAGCATTGGCTCCGATCGGGGTCGTTGCGGCGACTTGGCCTCCGGTCATTGCGTAATTGAAATTGTTGACACAGATGACCGTGATATCCATGTTGCGTCTGGCCGCATGGATGAAGTGATTTCCGCCGATGCCGAATATATCTCCATCTCCGCTGAAAACGACGACGTTAAGATTAGGATTCGCCAACTTCAACCCGGTGGCGAACGGAATAGCCCGGCCATGGGTCGAGTGGAATGAATCCAGTTTGACATATCCTGCTACCCGGCCTGTACAACCGATTCCCGAAACGACCACGACATCATCCAAATCGATCTTGCTCTTTTTTAATGCTTCATTAAAAGACGTGACAACCGTTCCGATTCCACAACCGGGACACCAGATGTGGGGAATCCTGTCCATTCTTAGAAATTTTTCTGACGGGTTCTTTGCTTCGAGGCGATCTTCTTTAGTCATTTTGCGGCCTCCTTGATGACGTTTAAAATATCATTGGGATCGTGAACCCAACCACCCATGTGGGGAACATGATAGGTGCCAGCTTTCCCTGCTGCGCATCGTTCTACTTCCAGCACAACTTGTCCGTAGTTGATTTCAGGAACGACAAAAGCTTTGATCTTTTTTGCCAACTGCTTTATTCGTTTTTCAGGAAAAGGCCAAACGGTTTTTAGCCTCAGCGTTCCTATCTTCATACCGGCTTTTCTGGCTAACTGGACTGCACGGATTGACACACGCGAGGTGATCCCGTATGAAATCACGACGATCTCGGCATTATCGATCTGATCTTCCTCTAACATGATGATTTTGTCGGCATTATCCGTGATTTTGTCCGATAAACGAGGGATGGTTTCAGCCTGACATTCCGCGTTGATGACAGGATAGCCGCGTTCGTCATGGGTCAGTCCGGTTGTATGAAAGCGGTAGCCGTCCCCGGCTTTGACCATGAAAGGGATCCCATCTTTATCCAATTTATAGGGCAAATATTTATCCTTTGGCCCCTCATACCACTTCCTTTCCACAACCTCTATCTCCTCAGCCGGGGGAATGACCACTTTTTCGTGCATGTGCCCCACGCATTCGTCCGTCATCACGAACACAGGAACGCGGTAGATTTCGGAAAGATTGAATGCCTCTATGGTCAGATCAAAACATTCCTGCGGAGAATCAGGGGAAAGAGCAATGATTTCGTAGTCGCCGTGAGATCCCCATTTTGCCTGCATCATGTCCTGCTGGCCGGTCAAGGTGGGAAGTCCTGTGGAAGGTCCGCCTCGTTGCACATTGGCTATTACCAACGGAGTTTCCATCATGCAAGCCAATCCGATGTTTTCCATCATCAGAGAAAAACCTGGACCGGATGTCACAGTCATGGACTTTTTGCCTCCCCATGCGGCACCGATCAAAGCAGTGATAGAAGCGAGTTCGTCTTCCATCTGGATAAACACACCGCCTACAGAGGGAATTCTTTCTGCGAACCTCTCTGCTGTTTCTGTTGATGGTGTAATCGGATAACCCGCAAAGAATCGGCATCCTGCAGCTAGTCCTCCTTCTGCGATCGCGTAGTCTCCGTCAAGATAATGGGAACCGGTTAAAACTCCCTTAGGGTCTGCTTTCACCTTTTTCACCTTCTTCCTCCTCTTCCTTGATGGTCACAAAAATGGCAAATTCAGGGCATATGGATTCGCAAAGCTGGCAATACACGCATGCATCCTCATCCTTCACAAAAGGAGGATGATAGCCCTTGACATTGAACTCCTCGGACATTTCAAGGACGTCTTTGGGACAGTATTCCACACAGAATGCACATCCCTTGCATCTGTTTTTTTCGATATGAACTTTGCCTTTGATTGGTTTTATATTGCCGAAATAAACCATTTGTTCCTCAGATTAATCCTCTTTCCTTCAAGATAGGTTTAGGATCTATAAAGTTAAGGTCGAACCTTAGAGTCTCTTCCGGGCAACCAAGGGCCATGGCCAATGCTTGCGTGAAATACAACACCGGGATATGTTTGAATTCCGGGTATTTTTCAACCGTATGTTTCTGTCTTTGGTCCAGGTTGAAAGCACAAAGGGGACAGCTGACAACCACCATTTCTGCTCCACGGTCTTTTGCAGAAGTGAGAATCCGGTTTGTCCTGTCCGCGATGATATCCGGTCTATCGACAGTCTGATAGGCGCCACAACACTCTGTCTTGTAAGGAAAATCCACAGGTTTACCCCCAAGTGTTTCCATCAGATCTTCGAGGATGGTAGGATTTTCCATATCATCAAGCCCAATTTCTTTCGGCCGGACCAAAAGGCACCCATAGTAGCTGGCTATCTTGAGTTTTTTAAGTGGTTTGACAACTTTTTTCGCGAGATTTTCGAATCCTATCTCGTCCTTCAAGAATTCCAAAAGATGAAAAACCTGGACATCTCCATCATACTGGACTTCTTCCCTGTCCATGAAGTTATTCAGTATGTCCATGCTTTCGGGATCGGACTTGATGCGTTCATTCGCTCTTTTTAAGGTGTTGTAGCACATGGCACAGACGGTCATGACTTTGTCGTAGTTGGCTTCTTTGACGCGTATGAGGTTGCGGATAGGGGCGATGTGATGGATCAAATCATCCGTGGTTAGAGAAAAGACGGTCCCACAACAATTCCACCGGCTGAGTTCTTCGACTTCAACACCGATTGTATTTAGAGCACATATCGTTGAGTCTTCAAAATTTTTTGCGTGATTTTTTAGTGTGCAGCCAGGGTAATAGCATATTTTCATTATGATTCCTTAAGTTTTTGGAATTATAGGGTTTGTCCATCATAGCAGATGCTTATGAAGTGAATTTCCTCATGCTGCAGATAAGAGCGATGGGAGGAATATCTTCTTTTTCCTTATCCGACAGCTTTTCGACCTTGAGATGGTCTTTTCTGTTGCGTAGCAAGATCTGGCGCAAGGCTTCGATGACTTCCGCAATGTTGATACCCTTTGGACAACGAGCGTTACAGGTCAAACAAGAGGCACAGATCCAGATAGCTTTCGAAGCAAGAAGCTCCTCTTTGAGACCCAGTTGTGCGAAACGGATGATTTGATTTGGGAGAATATCCATCTCGTCGACGGCAGGACAGCCCGCCGAACATTTGCCACATTGATAACACGCGAGAAGATTTTGTCCGCTAAGCTCCTGAACCTTGTCTACGAAAGAATTCCTAATTTTTTTGCGAGAAAGATTAATGCGCATTTGGATAACTCGTATGAAAAGTAATTCTCATAACATATAGATGTTATTATTTATTATAGACAGAAATAAAAACATTACAGTAAAGCACAATTGGCTATACCTGTCAAGAATATTTACCTGAATTATTTATAAAAACGGCTGATATTTCCTGTAATTTTCAGAAAAATAACAATATCAAAATTCTTTATACTCTAATCAGCCGTTTTTACCCAATGGGCAGCCCGATCTCACTGCATCGACTTCGTTGCAGCCCAATCGTAGTAGTTCACTACAACTTCATGGGCCACTTCCTTGCCGCTACAACAACCTCGGACTGTAAATAATCCAGGCTTCTGAATTATTTATAAAAAGTACCGATGACTCTTTCCCTTTTCATTAAATCCAATCTTTCATATTAATTTTGATTATTTCATCGGCACTTTTTCCCCTACGGGCGAGTCAATCTCACTGCATCGGCTACATTGCAGCCCATTCGCAGTAGTTCACTACAACTTCATGGGCTGCTTCTTTGCCGCTACAGCAATCTTGACTCGTGAATTATCCAGCCTAATCGCTGAATTAGTGGAATTTTCGTCCCCATAGGAGGAAGATAAAGCAGAAGGAGTTGACCAAAAAAATATACTTTGCAAGAAGGGGCAATCCGAAAAGAGGGATGAGCAACGAGGATACGGCCAAAGCACCTAAAAAGGACCCCAGCAAATCCAGCCCATACCCGGCTCCATAGTTTTTTTTCTCCTTCAAGTACAAATGATTGGACACAATGAATAAATCTCCTCCCAGATAGCCCAAAAATACAAGATACAGGAAAAAGAAAATTTCGGGAGGTTGAGATTTCAGCCACAAGATCAGCACGAATATGAGCAGGATGAATCCAAACTGAATGATAAGAAGTTCGAGATATCCTTTTTTCTTTCTTTTTTTTCCTCGAAGAGCTCCTAAAAAAAGGCCAACCATGAAAGAAGCAAAAAGCAGGGCGACTTTTTGATAGAGATATCCATAAAAGGTTTGGAATGCGATGAGCATAATGATTTCGACGGTTATGGTTGTCAACCCCATCACAGCGAGAGGAAGAAGAAAAAAAGATGATTTTTTGTGTCTCCAACCCAATAGGACCATGATGAGCAGCAATCCGATCAGCGGGGCATCGAGCAGCCAAAATCTCCCAAGTCGAGAAGTAAGCCGAAACAGAGAAGACTCTAGGCCTTGAAATTGCGAGTTCCACAAAACAGAATTGTAATAATAACTGATAGGGACAAGATCAAGATTGATGGATTTTTGACCTTGAACGAGTTTCTCTTTCAGCAAACTAAGCCTAAACGGGCTAAGGCGGGAGAACAGAGAATGTGAGCTGATGTAGGTGTTTTTGAGATCTAGCCGGTCGATTTTTTGAGACAATTCTTGATGATCGAGAGAGATCGGAGCCGAACTGGCAAGAAAGATGTTGGAATCTCCAGGAACGATACCTATTTCAGGGAAAACCTCTTTTAATGTGAAGTAGAGAGAGGCAAGGAAATTCTGGAGTTCATCGCTGATGTAATTCTCGGCTGAGGAAACGCGGAAGGAAAAAATTCCATCCGGTGCAAGGTTGCTTTTGACTTGCGAAAAAAATTCCTTGGTGTAAAATCGATTGATCTGTGCTGTGGATGGGTCGGGAAGGTTAAGAATGATTGCGTCATAGGTGTCGGGAGTTTTTTTCAAGAAGGCCCGTCCATCTTGGAAATAGATTTGGACTCTTGTGTCTTTGAGAGAATCTCTTTCTTGTTGAGGGAGGTATTTGAGAGACAAACGGATTATTCCCGGATCGAGCTCGACATAATCCACCTGGGTTTTTGGATATTTGAGAGCTTGTACCAGGCTTCCACCAGCTCCACCGCCGATCAAAAGGACTTTTTCCGCTTGAGGCCTCTGCAACAGGGCAAAGTGGACGGATTCTTCAGATGAGGCAAGATTGGGAAATGAATAAATCAAAAGAGTGTTGTTATACAAGGAGAGCATTTCTTTTGTTTGAATAACTTGTAGCTTTCCAAACGGAGTATCCATGCTCTCGATTATTTCAAATGGTTTCCAGTGGATTTTTTGACTGGGGAGATCAAATACCCAAAAAGCGGCCAAAAAGAGGAGGATAAAAAGAAAACAGAAGATCTGGTTCCTTTTGTGTAAAAACAGGAATACCATCAACGAGACTATGGCCCCGATGATAGCGGTCGCTTGCCAGTTTGAAAAGGCTGGGATGAAGAAGAAATAGACAGCTATCCCAGCAACCGCCGATCCCAACGACTCCATCAGATACACTTGTGTGACATTTCCTTTCAGGAATATGGCGTTGAACACGAATAGAGCACCGAGGGGAAAGCTGATGATCAACGAAAGACCCAGCGAAAAGAAAAGCATCGGAGTTATCCCCGTGATTTCGCCTGGGAGGGTATGAAGAATAAAACGGGAGAATCGCAACAGGACCAAACAAACTGGGAAAACGAGAATGACAAGATAATAAATGTAAGGAATGCTGGAAATATTCCATTTGATTCTTGAAGCAAAAAGACTGCCAACTCCTCCCCAGAGAAGCCATGAAGCGAGAATAAAACCAAACGTGATTTCATTTCCGTAAAAATGGACAGAAAATTCTCTCAGCAGGTAGATTTGGAAAGAGAGGGCGAGAAAGCCCAATAGAAAAGGAGGCAGATGTTTTCTCATGCGTGAAATCTAGGCCCAAACTCCTGGAATCGGATTCCCACAGAATTTACCTTTTCCACCATGTATTTCGATTTTTTGGTTGTGATATTGGATTCTTTCGATAATTTTGTTCTCGCAGTTG
>DAOWCB010000061.1 GCA_030633795.1 Candidatus Aminicenantota bacterium
TGAAAGAGATAAAGAAGCTAAAGAAAAAGATCGAAAAGCTAGAAAAAGCATCCAAATAATTGGTTAAATACTATTTCGCCTGGATTATTCACGAACCTAGACCCTCCGCCCCACCCTAGACCCTCCTCCCCACCCTAGTATTAAAGGATGCAAGGCAGTGGCCTATGAAGCTGTATTTGTATACCGCGAATGGGCTGCAACGATGCCGATGCAGTGAGATTGACTCGCCCATAGGGTCAAAACTGCTGATTAAATTATAAAGGATTTGAAAATTTCGTTTTATTGAAAATGGCTGAAATTATCAGCAGTTTTTATAAATCATTCAGGTAGTCGGTTATCGCTAGGGCTGCAGCCACACCTGTTCCCACAGCTGTGGCCATTTGTTCGGGACAGGCGTCGGTCACATCCCCTGCCGCATAAAGCCCTGGCTGACCGGTTGCCATGTTTTTCCCAACTTTCACCTCTCCCCACTCATTAAGCTCCGCGAGATTGTCCACGATTTTGTTATTCGGGATAGTCCCGATGGAAATAAACACCCCATCAAGCTCCAGTTCGGAAGCCTTGTTGTCTTTAACATCCCGGATGGTGACAGATTCAAGGCTCTCATCTCCGTTAATCTTATCCACAACCGTCTCCCAGAGCACTTTGATTTTCGGATTATCGAAAGCCCTTTCTTGAAGAATTTTTTCGGCGCGGAACTGATCACGGCGGTGAATGATCTTAACCTCCCTGCAAAACCTCGTCAGGAAAAGAGCTTCGGTCAAAGCCCAGTCTCCTCCGCCGACAACCGCCACAACTTTGTTCTGAAAAAAGGCCCCGTCGCAGGTCGCACAGAAGGAAACTCCCCGTCCGGTCAATCGTTCTTCTCCCCGTATGCCCAATTTACGGTGATCGGAACCCGTGGCAACTAGAACGCTCTTTGACTTATATTCTCCTTTGTTCCCGCGAATCTGCCAATGCGTTTCCTTTTTGTGAATTTCCTGAACGTCATCCATCGCAATTTTGGCTCCAAACCTTTCGGCTTGTTTGCGGATGTTCTCCATGAGTTGGAATGGAGCAATGCCTTCGGCAAATCCCGGATAATTTTCGATAAAATCCGAGAGAAGAATCTGCCCGCCAGGTGTTGCCCTTTCGAGAATGAGCGTATCGAGCCTTGCCCGACCCGTATAAATTGCAGCAGCCAAACCCGCAGGTCCCGCACCGATGATGACGACATCGTTCGTTTCACTCATAGATGGCCTGTTTTTCCTCCTGTTTTGATATCCAACGCACTTTTATAAAGATTCATATACCTTCGTGCCGCATTATCCCAGGAAAAGTTTTCCTTCATCCCTTCAGATATAATCTTCTTCCACAGCTCAGGTTTTTTATAATATTTCAAGGCCTCTTTCAAAGCCTCGAGCATGGCCGCAGATGAATATTCCTTGAAAACGAACCCATTGCCTTCTGATGTTGTCGGGTGGAAAGGGCGAACGGTTTCCTCAAGCCCTCCAGTTCCGCGAACCACAGGCACCGTGGCATACCTGAAACTGTAAAGCTGATTCAAGCCGCACGGTTCATAAAGGGAGGGAATCAGAAATATATCCGCTCCTGCTGCCATTTTGTGGGCTAAAGCAGGGTTCATTTCCAACCGAACAGCCACTTTATCGGGATATTTTTTCTGTATTTCAATGAATTGATTTTCATACTGTTCCTCACCCTGTCCAAGGATGACCAGAGCCATATCCAACTTGACGAGTTCATCCATGGCATCCAGCAGAATATCAAAGCCCTTATGAGTTCTCATGTAGGATACAATACCTATGACAGCCGTTTTTGTGTGGATCGGCAGGCCAAACTCCTTGATCAAATCCCGTTTGCACGTTTTTTTGGCATCAAGATTAGAAAAGGAATAGTTGGTCGCAATATAAGGATCGGTCTCTGGGTTCCAAACTTCATAATCTATACCATTACGAATACTGAAAAAGACATCTCTGCGAATGCGAAGAATTTCTTCCAAGCCAAGCCCATGCTTTTTTGTAAGGATTTCCCGCCTGTAGGTTGAACTGACCGTGTTGAGAACATCAGCATACATAATCCCAGCTTTGAGAAAATTGAATTTTCCGTTAAGGGATAAGTGCCGGGAGGTGAAATATTTCATATTGAGACCGGTTAGCATCAATGAATCAGGGGGATATTCTCCCTGGTATGCAATATTATGCAGCGTCAATACCGTGGCAGTGTTATGAAAATGTTTTTTTTTGGTATAGTGAGTCTTGAGAAAAACCGGGATCAAGGCTGTGGGCCAATTGTTGCAATGGATGATATCGGGCTGTAATTTGCTCGAATGCAAGAATTCCAATACCGCTCTATTGAAGAAGATAAATCTTTCATCATTATCCAGGTATTCTCTGGTGCCTGTCCCGTATATCTGATCTCTCCAGAAGTATTTGGGATTATCGATGAAATATATATCATACTTTCCTTGTTCCCCCCTGAACACGTTAGCTTTGGCTGTCCTATCCCCCAAATAGACAGGGAGGTTGGATGTGATCCGTTCAATCGGCAGGGAGTCGATCTCCGGTCTCCGGTATTTGGGCATAAAAAGAGAGACATCCATGCCCAGCGAGGAAAGATGTTTTGGAAGAGAGTAGGCCACATCTGCCATCTCCCCTAGTTTGGCATAGGGAGAAACCTCAGCGGAAACAAACGCCACCCGTAGATTCTTTTCCATAAGGGAAAATTATGATAATCCCACGCTTTCCAAAAGTCAAATCCCTCTCTCCCAATAAAGATATTTGTATATGTCCGAACGACATCAAAGATTTAGACTTTTTCAGATGTTCTTCGAGGGAATCCGACTTTGTCGGACGCTGAGGATGTATTGAGCATGGTTAATGCATAAAATGTGGGCAGCAGGATAAACAGTGATCATCCATGCAAGGTACAAAATAAACATGCGCAGTTCCGCAGGCGCCGAGAAGAGCATTGAGGAAAAGGCGTGAAAAATCTTTGCTAAAGTGAGGACATTTGCAAATATCTTTTGCTACCCCCATCGGAGTTTTTCCTTCAGGAGGTCAAAATAATTCCTACGCGGAGAGGATACCAGCTGAAGCTTGAGTTCACTTTGACAAACCGTTACCGTATCTTCTTTTTTCATCAACTCCCCCCTCTGTCCATCTATGGTGAGATAGACCTCTTCTCCTCCTGTGAGGAGCTGAACCTTCACTTCGGACTCAGAAGAGATGACCATCGGCCGAAAAGACAAGGTATGGGGACAAATCGGAGTAAGGATAATCGCAGGTATATAGGGTTGAATGATTGGGCCACCTGCTGATAAAGAATAAGCAGTTGAACCTGTGGGCGTAGAGATGATCAAACCGTCAGCTCTTGTTATCGCAATCTCTATTCCATCAATCCAGATTGCGCATCGAATCATCCGGGCCAACGCGCCTTTGTTGATTACCACATCATTCAAGCTATAATAGGAGTTTTCCTTTGTTTTTGCTTGAAGCATTTGTCTTCGGCTAACGATCTTATCATTGCCTTCTAAGTAAGAATCTAAGGTTAAAAACATCTCATCAAGAGGAACTTCGGTTAAAAATCCAAGGGCGCCTAGATTGATCCCGACAACAGGAACATTTTTTTGTGCGGCCACATGGGCGATACTCAACAGCGTTCCATCCCCTCCCAGAACTAGGAGGAGGTCGACATTTTTGGGAATATCTTCCCTTTTCACTCCATTTTGAAGTCCAAGCTTTTTCGCCGCGACCTCTTCCAAAACACAGGCAATGTCCTTATCGTCAAAATAGGCGATTAGATCCCCAAGAATGTTTTTCACTTCTGGGGAATGGGCTTTAATGACAAATCCAACCTGCTCAATTTTGTTCATTCCAGACTGCCTCCTTGATCAATGTTTTCATACGGTCGGGCGTTAACGCCGGTCGCTGGATGGACCATAACAAAAAAAATTCCCGGTTACCTTTTTGACCCCGGATGGGTGATTTGGCCAATCCAACAGAATGAAATCCGACTTCTTCCGCCTCTTCAATCATCTCAACCAGGACCTTTTCGTGCAAGCTGGGATCACGTACCACACCCTTTTTTCCCACCTGGCCCTTGCCCACTTCGAACTGAGGTTTTATCAAGGCTACTAATACGCCGTCCCCGATAAAACCTTTGATGGCTGGAAGAACCTTGAGGACAGAAATAAAAGACAGGTCGGCTGTGATGATATCCAGGGGATCTGAAAAATCATCTTTGCCCAGATAACGGGCATTTTTTTCGATCAATACCACACGGGAATCCTGCCTCAACCGCCAATCCAACTGTCTTGTATCCACATCCACAGCATAAACCTTCTGGGCTCCTTGTTGGAGAAGGCAATCGGTGAACCCTCCTGTGGATGATCCCAAATCCGCAGCAATTTTCCCCGATACCGAAATTCCAAATCTATCCAATGCCTCAGACAGCTTAAATCCGCCGCGGCTCACATAGGGCATCTGCTCTTTTATTATGATCTCTTGATTTGAATTCACCTTCTGCCCGGGTTTATCGATTCTCTCCCCATCGGAAAAGACACGTCCAGCCATAATCAAGGCCTGCGCTTTTTGATAACTTTCCGCCAATCCCATATCCACAACAACTTTATCTGCTCTCTCCTTCATCCTTCCCCTGGCTTTTCCTATTTTTTCGACTCTAGCTCTTAACCTGAATATTCATAAAATTTCTTTATGCTGTTAACAAGACCTTCCACATCCAGTCCATACATCCTTTTAATCTGCTCGGTTTTGCCAAGAGGATAAATCTCGACAGGGATTCCTATGCTTTTAAACCGGATATCGAACATTTCGTGCTTATCCAGAAGAGTCCGAACCATACTGCCGAATCCTCCCGAGCTCACAGCCTCTTCTGCTGTGATGATGACATTTCCAGGCCGGGCAATATCGAGGATTAACTCTTTGTCCAGCGGTTTGGCAAACCTGGCATTCACCACGGACAAGCTGATTCCTTCCTGCTCTAATCGGCTGGCAGCCTCCAAGCATGGATAAACCATGCTGCCAAAAGCGAGCAGTAAGTCTTTTCCTTCTTTGATAACTTCGCTTTTTCCGAGCGGGATTTCCTTCGGGGATTCATCCATGGCAACTCCATAAGCTCTGCCTTTTGGAAAACGGATAGCTACCGGATGAGCGTAGGAAAGGGCTGAATGCAACATATTTTGCAGCTCGTTTTCATCCTTCGGGGCCATAACGATCATGTTCGGAAGATGACCTAGGTAGGCAATATCATTGATCCCCTGATGGGTAGGACCATCATCAGGCACAATACCTGCGCGATCCAAGGCAAATACAATCGGGATATCCATTAGACACACATCGTGGTAAAGCTGGTCATAAGCTCTCTGCAAAAACGTGGAATAGATTGCGACAAATGGCTTGTATCCTTCCAGTGCCAATCCTGTGGCAAAATCAACAGCATGTTGCTCGGCTATCCCGACATCGAAAAATCTGTCTGGGTATTTATCTCCAAAAGGCTTAAGCCCCGTTCCTTCGGGCATGGCTGCAGTTATGGTTAAAACCTTTTCATCTTTATCGGCTATATCCAGCATGGTCTTCCCAAAAACAGAAGAGTAGGTAGGCCTTTTATCCTTGCTTTTTGGTTTTCCTGTCTCGATATCGAACGGAGATGCGCTGTGAAACTGTGAGGGATTACTCTGCGCCGGCTGATATCCCATTCCTTTTTTGGTGACACAATGAATCAATACAGGACCGCTATGGGATTTGGCATCCTCGAAAACCTCGATCAAAGATCCTAAACTGTGTCCCTGCACCGGACCAATGTAACGAATTCCCAATTCTTCGAAAACCAAGCCGGGGAAAAAAATTTTTTTCAAGGCCTCTTCCACAGCTCTGGCAACTTTTATCATCGGCTTGCCGACAGCAGGAATGTATTTCAGGATGGACTTGACATGATCTTTTATCCGCAGATAGTGTTGCCCCGATACGAGATAGGACAGATACTTGGACATGGCCCCCACATTCGGAGAGATGGACATCTCATTGTAATTAAGGACAATAATCAACTTTTCCCGATGATGGCCGATCTGGTTTAATGCTTCCCAGGCCATTCCTCCTGTCAAGCTGCCATCGCCCACTACAGCAACGACTTCATGGTTTTTTCCCTTTTTATTGCGGGCAACTGCCATTCCCATGGCAGCCGAGAGCGCCGTGGATGCATGTCCTGTGTTATAAACATCGTATTCGCTCTCTTCCCGGCTGGGGAATCCGTACAGTCCATTAAACTGCCGCAGGGTGTGAAATTTATCTTTTCTTCCCGTCAGAATCTTGTGTGTGTAACACTGATGACCCACATCCCAAATGATTTTGTCACCAGGGGGATTGAACACATAGTTCAAAGCCAAGGTGATCTCCACAACTCCAAGGTTCGGAGAGAGGTGTCCTCCCGTTTTAGAAACGGTATCGAGAATCAATTCTCTGATCTCCGTCGCCAGCTTGGAAAGCTCTTTTGACGAAAGCTTTTTCACATCTTCCGGACCGGTAATTTTATCTAGAATATTATTCATTTTTTTGTTTGAGATCCAATAATTTTGACGCTAAAAAACGAAGTTCTTCTGATTCAAGCCTAGCCGAGTCGAGAGCATGCAAGGCAGACTGGATATGCTGTCCCAGCTTTATTTTTGCCCCTTCTACGCCATAAAAAGACGCAGCGTTAGGATGCTGGGGTGGGTCTTGGGGAAAAAAATGGTCAGAGTCCAAAATATCATCTCTCATCTGAAAGGCCAGACCTAGATTTTTGCCATAATGGGTCATAGCTAGGACTTCAGCAGAAGAAGCACCGGCAAGGATGGGCCCCACTCTGACGGAAACCTGGATCAATGCGCCAGTTTTTTTCGCCATCACATCTTGAAGATCTTCCTCAGACAGGGCATCCAACTTGAGAGTGATGTCCAGAAGCTGGCCACCTACCATTCCTTGAATCCCCGCACTTTGGGCAATTTCTCTGATCATTTGTTCCTTTTGCACAGATTTGGATTCTTCCCAAGGGGCAGAGGCCAAAACCTCGAAGGCCAAAGTCAACAAACTATCTCCCACAAGCAACGCAATATCTTCGCCAAAGACCTTATGGCAAGAAGGCTTCCCTCTGCGGAAATCATCATCGTCCATCATAGGCAGGTCATCATGGACAAGAGAATAATTATGTATCAATTCCAACGCACAGCCAAAAGGAAGAACTGCATCCGGGTTGAGACCAAAACATTCCCCGGATGCAAGCGCAAGCAACGGCCTAAACCTTTTTCCGCCGGATAAGACAGTGTACCGCATGGCTTTGACAAGGGGATTTTCCTCAGCAGGCAAAAAACGGTCCAAGGATTTTTCGATGGCGTTTTTTTTCGCATGGAGTTTATCTTGAACGCTCATCTTTATCTATCCTGAATTATTCATAAAAAATGCCGGCACTTCTTATTATTCCAGCAATATCAGAATATTATCCTGATATTGCTGCAAATGACAACAAA
>DAOWCB010000279.1 GCA_030633795.1 Candidatus Aminicenantota bacterium
TCAGGCATATCCTCCGCTCTAGTGAGGATCTTTAACGCCATTCCCTCATCGCCCTTCTCGGCGGCTCTGAACTGCGCGCATTAACACCTACTCTCTTCCACTCTAGCTTCTGTTCCCCTGACTGGCCGCATCTTTGATCTTTTAGCAAAGTCGTGCTCAATACAAAATCGCCGACAATATGGGGATATTCCCATATTGTTACCCTCGAAGAACGATTCATGAAGACTGGATCCTCAATGGCGCTGCGGACATACCTGATGCCTTATTACATTTGAGCTTCTTGACACAAAATAAAAGTGATCCTGAAGGCTTGACTCCTCTTGAGCTCTTAGCTGCAATATTGTATGCTAGAGCATCGGTGTTTTGTAGAGTCAAAGAATGAAAAAGAAAGTGATCTTTCTGATTGTCCTTCTCATGGCCTTTGTTCATTTTTCCTTACCTGCTTCTCTGACAAAAGACCTTAAAATTACAGTGGGGGAAAAAAGGATTCGGGACTTCAGCCTGGATGGCCTAACTTTCGTCTTTCATGTGAACATCGCAAATTCTTCTTCGAAGGACTATTTTCTCTCAGGTTATGAGTATCGCTTTATCGTCAATCAGACGGATTATCTTCAGCTTCAGACTGAATTGGAAGAAGGCATCAGGATTGAAGCGCGAGGCGAAACCCTTGTGGCGTTTCCCGTAAAGATCACCTATGAGAATCTTTTCCGGACTATTCCAGAGATGAAAAATGAGCTTCATGTCATGTGTAATCTAGTTGGCTGGGCGAGGTTTTCGGATGTACGGAGAGAAAGGGGAAAGCTTGCTCTGGCTTTTACAGGAGATTTTCCGATATTTTGGAAACCAGAGCTCCAGCTTGTCAGACTTCAAGTGAATACCCTAACCATCGGAGGCGCGGATATTGAATTTGCAGTGAAGTTTCAGAATAAAAACAGGTTCGATCTGATGGTGGACCGGATAAGTTACACCTTGACCTTGGCAGGTTATAAAATTGAAAAGGGAACCATCGCTGGGGATAAAAACATCGACAAGCAAGGAGAAAAACTTTTTTCCTTGCCGTTGCTGTTGGATTTTTTTGATATTGGGAAAGAAGTTTATAATGTTCTCAATAAATCCTCCACGCAGAGCCGCTTTTTTGGTGTCGTAGAAGTGCAGACTGTGTGGGGACGGTTGACTATTCCGTTCGATAAGCAGGAGCTGCTTACTATAAAGCGAATCCCATAATTTTCCTGGATTGTTTGTAAAAAATGCCTTTACTTACTATTACAGCAATATCAGAAAATTTTCCTGTCTCAGTCAATGATTAGTGTTATCATCCCGACCCATAACCGGGCATCCTATTTATCGGAAGCTATCCAATCCGTACTCGAACAGGATTATTTTAGGAATTGTCCGGCAGATCCTTGTTTTGAATTTTGGGTGATCGATGACGGCTCGACAGATGAGACAAAAGATGTCGTCCGATCCTATGGTGGGAAGGTGGGATATTGCTTTCAGCAGCACCAGGGAGTCAGTGCGGCCAGAAATAAAGGGCTCCGTCTTTCGTCCGGAAATTATATCGCGTTTTTAGATTCTGATGATCTGTGGATGGCCAATAAGATGAGATCCCAGATGAGTTACATGGAGGCATACCCGAAGGCCATGATCTGTTATTCCGAAGAAGTTTGGAAACGCAATGGTGTGTTTGTCAATCCAAGAAAGAGGCACAAGAAATATTCGGGATGGATCTTCGAAAAAGTTTTGCCCTTATGTCTATTGAGTCTCTCGTCCGCTCTCTTCAGGAGGGAAGTTTTCGAGGTCGTCGGCTCTTTTGATGAGAGCATGCCCGCTTGTGAGGACTATGATCTGGGCATCCGGTTGGCGCATAAGTTTCCGATCCATTTGATCGATTTGCCTTTGATCGTCAAACGGGGAGGGCATGCAGATCAGCTTTCCAGACAGTACTGGGGGATGGATAGGTTTCGCGTTTATGCTTTGGAAAAGGCGTTGGAGTTGGAGCTGACCCTTGAGCAGGAATGTCTGGTCAGACGCGAACTTGTGAAAAAATGCCGCATATTAATCCAGGGTTTCCGGAAAAGAAATAAGCTTCAGGAAGAACAGAAATATCTTTCGCTTGTTCAGAAATATCAAAACAAACAGGAGGAGAAATGAGCATCTTGAAAGTTATCAAAGAGAGGAGAAGCGTGCGCAGATACAAGGCTGATCCGATTCCCGATGATGTTCTTCATCGTGTGCTGGAAGCTGCGCAGTTTTCTCCTTCCGGAAAAAATCTTCAGCCATGGAAATTTATCCTTGTTCAAGATGAATCCTTAAAACAACGTCTTGTCGAAGCCTCCTTCAGGCAAACTTTTATCGCTGAAGCCCCGGTTGTTGCAGTGGCATGCGGATATCCTGACAGGTGTTATTCTCGAATGGGCAACTACATGAAATCATGGGCTGTCGATGTTGCCATCGCTTTCGAGCATTTAATACTGCAGGCGCAGGAAGAGGGGCTTGGCACATGTTGGATAGGTGCTTTTGAAGAAAAGGATGTCAAATCCATATTGGACGTTCCAGAGGGAGTAAGAGTTTTGGCCTTAACCCCCATGGGCTACCCGGACGAAAATCCTGTGTCCAGGGGGCGGAAAAGCCTAGAAGATATCGTTTCTTATAACTCTTATTAAAACCAGTAGTTCATGCCGATGGAGATCTGATACCCGCCGATGTCAAACGGTTCAAATCCTAGGAAAGCTTCGGTGAAATCAGCCATGCAATAGTTGTACTTGAATTCTGCTTCGAGGCTTATCCGGTTTGCCAGAGGAACCATGATGCCCGCAAATCCCTGAAAGCCAATCTTGATTTTGTTGTCCTCTCTTGCATCCATCTGTCCAAGAGGGAAAATATCAACTTCCCAGTCTGAATCCCACCACACATCATCGAAGTCGATGAAATCCCCAAATAGCCTGACACTCCAAAGATAGACTCCAACACCTCCGCCGATGTAGGGAATGATTTTCTGGCGCCTTCCCAAGGGAGCGATTTTTACCGAAAGCTGGAAGGGAGGGATCGACACATTGAAAGAGTGGCTTGGATAAAAATCCCCTTCAAAATCAACCGGAAAAGCGAAATCTCCATCATCAAATGAGTAACCCACATAATCCATGTATTGTCCCAGCTTGTTTTTGGAATAACTGTCGATGCTTAAAACAAGACTCAGGTGGTTGGA
>DAOWCB010000328.1 GCA_030633795.1 Candidatus Aminicenantota bacterium
AGAGATTGCCCGTCAGGCAAGAGTGGAAGGTGTCGTTATCATCGAAGCGACCACCGATATTTATGGGCGTGTGCAGCGGATAAATGTTCTCCGCTCGATCCCGCTTCTCGATAAGGCAGCCACAGATGCTGTTCGCCAGTGGGTGTATGAACCCATGGTTATCAACGGTCGGCCAAGAGGCGTGATCTTCACGGTAACCGTAACGTTCAAGTTAAAATAAATTATATATCCTAAGAAAAGCTAATAAATGGCTTTCGACATCTAAAAAGGAGGTTCTCAAAATGATGCAAATGGGTCTTTTGGATATGTGGGCAGAGATGGGTGCTATTGCTAAAGCAGTTGCTATCCTCCTGATCTTTCTGTCCGTCGTGTCAATCTATCTCTTTATCGAAAGACAGATCGTATTCTTCAAAGCCAAAAACAAATCCAAGACTGTGGCTCCCAAACTTGCTGACCTATTGAAAAAAGGGCAGGTACAAGATGCCCTGACTCTTTCCTCGAAGAAAGATTACAAGGGAAGCCATTTAGCTCGTGTGACCGCCGCAGGAATTAAAGAATTCCTTGAAGGGCAGCAAGCAAATCTCAATCTGGGAGAACAGATTGAGACTGCCCAGAGGGGCTGCGATAGAGCTTCGAACATCTTCACACAAGAAATGAAGAGAGGATTAAACACATTGGCTACGGTCGCAACGTCTTCACCGTTCATAGGGTTATTCGGAACGATTTTCGGAATCATCAATGCGTTCCGTGGCATGGCCGTGACAGGTTCTGGAGGAATCGGTGCTGTGTCTCAGGGAATCGCAGAGGCGTTGATCACAACAGCCTTCGGAATCGGAGTGGCCATTATCGCTCTCTGGTGCTACAACTTCTTATCGACCAGAATCGAAGTCTACAATTCTGAGATGGCCAACACCAGCTCCGAAATCGTTGACTTCTTCATCCGCAAATCTGAAGACAGAGTCTAAAATAAGTCATCTGAGATATAATTAAGAGGTAAAGCATGAGCATGCAAGTCGACACCGGAAGGGATGCAGACGTCCAATCCGAACCTAATGTCGTCCCTTTATGTGATGTTCTTCTTGTCCTTTTGATCATCTTCATGGTGATGACCCCTTTGATCCAGAAAGGCGTCGATGTCGAGCTCCCCACGGCTATGAACCTGATCGATCAACCTGAAAATGTCGACGCTGTCCTCTACATCAAAAGAGATGGCTCGATCTACGTTAATCAACAACCCGCTACTGAGGAAACCCTAATAATGATGTTGGAAGAAGCCCTTATCACAGCAACCGAAAGAAAACTCTATTTGAGAGCTGACGAAGAAGTGGAATACGGAATAATTCTTGACCTTATTCCTTACATCAAAGAAGCAGATATCCAGATAATGGGGATTATAGCTGAGAAGAAGACAAGAAGTGGCGAATAGGGAATAATCAGAAGCCGTCTACACCAAGGGGTAAGGTTAGAAGTTTTTCGATTTCTTTCTTACTCCTTGGTGTTTTTTTTTGCACATCCATCCAAATGTCTCTGCTTTCCATACAAAAATAAACAGGGATTTCCTCTCCCCCAGCCTTTTTTAGATCACCAACAATCCGCTGAAAGAGCCGTAGTCGCAGAGGCTTGGGGTACCTCAGTTTTCCATCCTTCCCGGTGATGAATTCATCGTAGATTATTTTTGTCTGCGGGAACCTCTTCTGGATCACAGGTTTAAGCGCAGGAGGAAATCTCAAACTGCCTAAGCTTATCCAGGCTATTTTTTTCCTGTCAATGCGGGCCATTAAATCGTCGATAATTTTGGCGTATCCATCCTCCCATCCTTCATAGAGGATTATCGGGTCAAAGTGGAAGCCTACCCTGTATCCTGCCTGAGACACGAGGTGGGCCGCCTGGATCCTGTCGTGCACAGAAGGAGCGCCTATCTCCTCCTCATCGGCCATCTTTTCGGAATTGAGAGACCAGGCGATCACGATGTTGCCCGGTGGATCGTGAGCCAAGATATTTTTGATGTTTACGGTTTTTGTCTTCAATTCAAGCAGGGCATTCGGATGATCAGCAAAATAGGAAATGAGCTCTGATGAACGGTCGGTTAAATGATCCAATGCCAGGGAATCACCCAGTTCTCCGGTTCCGATACGAAAAGTGCGGTTTCGGTTTTTGTGCAGAAACTCATCCAGTTGCCGGAAGAGCTCGGTTGTATTCGCATGAATGGTGATCAGAGGATTGTTTAAATAGAGTTGCAGGATGCAATAGGAACAATCGAGAGGACAATTGAGTTCTGTGTTGATGATAAAATAATTGCATCCGATATACTCGGGCGTGCAGGGACAGGGTTTCACATACCCCCCTCTCTGGTGGGTAACCAGTAACAGTTTTTTCCCCTCCCCGACAGGATTCCGAGACATCAAAACATCCTCGATCAGTTCCCTCGAGTCTGTGATGAATTCGATGGGGAGGTGGCGAGTGTTCTCGAGGATTTTTTGGGTCATAGGGAGATTTTCGCTGTCTTTGGTGACGAATATTTTTTGTGGGAAGTAACGGGATTCATCCATCGGCATTTTTTATGAATTGTCCAGGTTGAACAAAGAAAAAAGATCTTCATCGGAAATAAGATCCTGAAGCTTGGAGAGCCATTTTTGGAAGGCTTGTTTATTTTTTAAACTAAAGGTCACGGTAAACTCCCCATCCTCGAAAAAAGAAGCGGAATCAAAATCCACTTCTTTGGAAAGCCGAGCCTTTTTGAGGGAAGTGTCGAAAGATTTTTTCCAAGAGGAGAGGGTGGGGTATCTTTTTGCCCGTAACAGAGAACGGATCTTTTCAGCC
>DAOWCB010000271.1 GCA_030633795.1 Candidatus Aminicenantota bacterium
TATATTAAACGGTTCATAAAATCTTGACTACACTTTTTGGAGGCACCGAATGAAGAAAACGCTGCTTTTTATCCTCATCCTCAGTCTTCTGCCTTATTCTTTAGCGATAGGGCAACAGGAACAGGCTGAAGAAAAACCTGACCCGATGAAGAATTTTTCTCTTGTAGACGAAACACAACCTGTCTCAGAAAAAGTTAAGGTGGGTTTCGATTCCATCACCGGTAAAGACACTGTCACCTACTTGAAGTTCATCTCCGATGACCTTCTGGAGGGAAGAGACACAGCCAGCGAGGGATACGACATCGCAGCCCTATACGCCGCCACGATGTTCGAGCTATGGGGTATCAAACCGGCCGGAGACATGGAACGCCCGAGCATGGATTTCCGGCGAATGATGATGCAAGGACAACCTCCAGCACAGGCAAAAAGAGGTTATTTCCAGAACATAGCATTTTTGGAAACGTTGGGAAGCGAAGGGCAGGCAACTGTCACCTGGCAAAAAGGCCTAATGAAAAAGACAAAAAGTTTTTCACCCGACATGGATTATACCTACAGGGCATCGGGGAACCAGTCCATGACAGCCCCTGTCGTTTTTGTCGGTTATGGCATACAAGAACCCTCTTTAAAATTCGATGAGTACAAAAATCTGGATGTCAAAGGCAAATTCGTGATGATGTTGTCTGAAGCTCCTGGCAAAGGAGATCCGGAATCTCCGTTCAATCAAGGAGAGCTAAAGAAAAAATACTTTCCCGAACGGCAACCAAGGATGATGAGAAGGAGGCGTTCGACCTCTCCAAAATTCAAGGTCCCGACAGATTTGGGAGCAGAGGCTGTTCTCCTGGTTGAAAATTCTCCGGATGAAAATGCCGATATCGCTCGACAGTACCTCAATTCACAGAGGATCAACGATGAAAGACCGATCTACCCTGGGACTCGCCGCAGAATGTCCCTAGTCGATAACATCGGTAGATCCATGTTCGGAGATTCCATCCCGACCATCCGGATCTCCCGGAAGATGGCAAATGAAATATTGGGTATGGTGGACCATGATATAGGCACTTTGAAAGGGAAAATCGAAGGGACACTCAAAAGCCATTCTATGGCCCTTCAAGGCGTTTCTCTTTCCGTAAAAAACAAGACCGAATCCAAACTGGTCAACTCCATGAATGTTTTAGGTTACATCGAAGGATCGGATCCCGAACTTAAAAATGAAGCCGTTGTGATCGGAGGCCATTTGGATCATCTCGGCCGTAGAGGAGATTACATCTTCAACGGGGCGGATGATGACGGTTCCGGTTCAGTTGGCGTGATGGAGATTGCCGAAGCTTTTGCCAAAAATCCAGTCAAACCCAAGCGCTCGATAGTATTCGCGTTATGGACAGGCGAGGAAAAGGGATTGCTGGGATCTCGTTACTATGTAGCAAACCCTTTCATCGAAAAAACTGCGGTCAACCTGAACCTGGATATGATAAGTCGGGTTTACGATAAAGAAATGCTGGCCCGGAGCGGCAGGAGATGGGGTATCGAAGTAAGCAAAGAGGTGCTGGAAAAAATCGATCCGAAAAAATATGTCAACTGTTCTTTCGATGCCAATACCCCAGTGATCGAAGAGATTATAAGGAAAAACAATAATCATGTCGGCCTTCACATGCGTATCACGGGAAGCAAAGAAGCGACAGGTGGAAGCGACCATGCGCCGTTCGGACAGGCCAAAATCCCTTGGACTTTTTTCATCGCGGCTATGACGGAAGATTATCACCAACCCAGCGACTCGGTGGACAAGGTCAGCGCAGACTTAATGGAAAAAATCATCAGGCTTACTTATCTAGCCGCATTCGATCTGGCAGACAAATAACCTGAATAATTCAGGACAAACTTAAAAGGAGGCTTTGCGATGTTCAAGAAGAGGAAAATTCTGCTTATCCTGTTTTTTTCGTTTTTGCTTCTCTCGTCACAACCCTTTGCCCAACAGAGGGAAACAAGGCCCGTCACACTCGAAATAATAGCTGAAAACCTGTATCAGATTTCAGGCGGCCGGGGTGCAAACGGAGGAGTCTATATCGGGGACAATGGTGTGCTCGTTATTGATTCGAAGATGACCAAAGAATCGGTGGATCAAACATTGGCATCAATTAAAAAGATAACCGACAAGCCGATCGTCTACCTTGTCAACACCCACAGTGATGGCGATCACATAGCCGGGAATCAATTTTTCCCAAAATCGGTAACGATCATTGCCCATGAAAACTGCCGCGAAGAATTTTTTCACCCACGGAGAGACGGGGAACCATCGGCTTGGAGTGCCCCAGAGATGGCTCCCTATGTTCCTTCGTTGACCTATACAGATAAGATGGATATTCATCTTGGGGAAAAGACTGTCGAGTTGTGGTATTTTGGCGTGGGCCACACAAAGGGAGACACGGTCGTGTATTTTCCGGAGGAAAAAACGGCTTTTCTCGGAGACCAGATATTCATGGGCAGGCCTCAGCTCATCCACTCCTACAAGGGCGGGAATTCATTTGCCCATGTGAAAACACTGGCAAAGATGCTGAAAAATATCGATGCCGAAAAGTTTTGCAGTGGCCACAGCGATCCCATAGACCGAAACACAATCGAACATCACATCCAAGAGATGAAATCCATCCAGGGAAAGGTAAAATCTCTTGTCGAACAAGGAAAAAGCCTGGAAGAGGCAAAAAAAGAATTCGAAGAAAATCATGGCCGATTGGTCGAATCTATATTCAATGAATTGAAAAGTATGTCCTAGACGATATCCGGTTTCTTTTTCCTCGGGTATGCCTTATAATAATAGGTTAATATTTTATTATTTTTGGCAGAGAACGTAATCATTCCTATCTAACTTAATTGCCAGAAGTTCTGCTTATAGGAAAAGCTAAATGAGGAAGAATCTTCTCTCTATCTTTATGATTCTTTCCCTTACAGGTTTTGGATTTTCCCTTTCCTCAGGGACTGTAAAAGGAAGGGTCCTGGATGATGAGGGAAAGCCTTTGGCCAATGTGAAGGTAGAGGTGCTGGACACGACCATCTCTACCCAAACAAAATCCAACGGGATATTTGTTTTAGACAATTTAAAAAAGAAAAATTTGTTGGTGATGTTCTCCCATCCTGACTATGTCAGCCGGATTATTCAGGTGGTTATGGAAAAAAGTCCCGGCCAAATGATCGAGATCTCTCTAAAAGCTAAAAATCCTATCCTGATGACCATAAAAGAGGAAATCACCGTTACCGCCGA
>DAOWCB010000191.1 GCA_030633795.1 Candidatus Aminicenantota bacterium
CCTTTTTTTGTGGACGTAATGCGCTCTTCCAGTTCTCCTAGCTCAGACGCCAAATTTGGCTGGTAACCCACAGCCGAGGGCATGCGGCCCAACAGGGCAGAAACTTCTGATCCTGCCTGGACAAACCGGAAGATATTATCGATAAACAGAAGGATGTCTTGGTTCATTTCGTCACGGAAGTACTCTGCCACGGATAAAGCAGACAATCCGACGCGCAGTCTTGCTCCGGGAGGTTCGGTCATTTGGCCATAGATCAGGGCCGTCTTGTCGATGACCCCCGACTCCTTCATCTCCAGCCAAAGATCGTTCCCCTCCCGTGTCCTTTCGCCGATACCGGCAAAAACAGAATATCCGCCATGCTCCTGCGCCACGTTGTTTATCAGCTCCATGATGATAACGGTCTTTCCGACTCCGGCTCCTCCGAAGAGCCCGATCTTGCCGCCCTTGAGGAAAGGTTGTATCAGGTCGATGACCTTGATCCCAGTCTCGAACATCTCCAACTCAGTGCTCTGATCTTCAAGCGCTGGAGGAGGACGGTGAATCGAGTATTTTTTCTTTGCCTTGATGGGTCCTTGGTAGTCCACGGGTTCCCCGATCACGTTGATCACCCGTCCCAACAATTCCTCTCCAACCGGAACCTGAATCGGCCCATCCAGGTCAACAGCCTTCATCCCACGCGCCAATCCATCTGTTGGATGCATGGACACACAACGCACCTTATCCTCGCCCAGATGCTGTTCCGTCTCGACAATGATGTCCACAGGAGTCGGTGTTTCAAATCCTTCACTCGTTATATGCAAGGCGTTGAATATTTCAGGTAGATCTTGTCCTTTGAACTCCACATCCACTACAGGTCCGATGACCTGCACAACGCGCCCGACTTTTTCGGACTCCTTCTTTCCAGTCTTTTTTTTGGGTTTTATCGATTCTTTTTCCATTTTGCACTCCGGGCTTCTATTTTTCTGCCAAGGCCTCCACGGCAGTCATGATCTCAAGGAGCTCTTTGGTGATCGAGGCCTGCCTTATCTTGTTGAGCTCAAGAGTCAGGTCTTGGATCAGATCTTCAGCGTTGTTTGTAGCATTGTCCATGGCCATCATCCGAGACGCATGCTCAGCAGCGATCGACTCAGAAAAAAAATGTGTGATCTCATTCTTTACATAAAGGGGAAGAAGAACTTCCATAAATGTTTTCGCCTCCGGCTCCCAATCCGGAATCAGTCCAAACGGCAATTCTTCCGTTGTCTCAGTCCTGCCCTCTTCCTTTTTTTGGATCGCAACAGGCAAAAGTTGATACAGGATAATTTGAGGAGCAAGGATCGATCGGAATTCATTATACACAACGTATGCCGCATCTATCCTCAAAAGAGAAAATTCCTGTAGGAGGAATTCGGCAAGATCCTTTAAATCCTCTCGGGTCAAATTTTGGGTATTGTCGGTATAGGTTCTCTCTATGAGAAAGGGGTATTTTTTAAAAAACATCACTGCCTTTTTTCCGATCAATATAAGCCGAAGGTCAGATGTTTTTGATTTTTCTCCACAAAACTCTGCTGCTTTGGCTAAAAGGTTCGCGTTAAAGGCCCCACAGAGACCTTTATCCGATGTGATAACGACCACGATTGTCTTTTGTTCTTCTCTTTTTTCGAGAAGCGGGTGGCGCACATTCTCTTTCCACAGGATGGCTCTTTGAATAAGGGAAGGGAAAGTGTGCCAAAAGGGCCGGGCCTGGAGCACGGTACGCTGGGCCTTTTTGAATTTAGCTGTGGAGACGGTTTTCATGGCCTGCGTGATCTGTTGCGTATTCCTCACGCTTTTGATTCTCCGGCGCAGATCGATAAGGGCTGGCATATTACTCGTTTTCTCCCTTAAATTCCTGGTTGAACGTTGTCATGATCTTGTTTATTGTCTCATCAAGTTCAGGACTGATCTCTTTTTTCTCAGCGATTTCTTTCAATAAATCTGGATGCTCCCGCTCGAAATATTCGTATAGGCTTTTTTCGTAGTTTTCGATTTGATCGATCTCAAAATCATCCAAAAATCCACGATTCCCTGCGTAGATGACTAAAATCTGTTTTTCAACAGATAATGGAACATACTGTCCTTGCTTGAGGACTTCGGTAAGGCGCTCTCCCCGATTGAGTTGAGCTTGACTGGCCTTGTCCAGTTCTGTACCGAATTGAGCAAAAGTCACTAGCTCTCGGTATTGCGCCAGGTCTAACCTCAGTTGCCCGGCGACCTGTTTCATGGCCTTGATCTGGGCGTTCCCCCCAACGCGGGAGACCGATATCCCCACATTGATGGCAGGCCGGATGCCTGCGTTAAAAAGTTCGGGTTCGAGATAGATTTGACCGTCTGTGATGGATATGACATTGGTGGGAATGTATCCGGAAACATCCCCAGCCTGGGTTTCAATGATGGGCAGGGCAGTCAGAGAACCTCCTCCATTTTTATCGTTATATTTGGCCGCCCGTTCAAGCAGGCGAGAGTGGAGGTAAAAGACATCGCCGGGATAGGCTTCCCTGCCCGGTGGACGTCGAAGAAGCAGGGCAATCTCACGGTAGGCTGCTGCGTGCTTGGACAGGTCGTCGTAAATCAATAGCGAATGCTGCCCGTTGTCTCGGAAATATTCCCCCATGGCACATCCACTGTAGGGGGCTAAGTACTGCAGAGGAGAAGGATCGGAAGCAGAGGCAGTCACTACTATGGAGTAGTCCATGGCCCCATAATCCTCCAATATCTTGATGATGTAGGCTACGGTGGAGTTTTTCTGACCGATAGCCACATAGATGCACACCACATCTTTACCTTTTTGGTTGATGATGGTGTCGATGGCAATGGCTGTCTTTCCCGTCTGGCGATCACCAATAATCAATTCTCTCTGTCCTCGTCCGATCGGAATCATGGCATCGATGGCCTTTATTCCGGTCTGCAGGGGTTCTTTGACAGGCATGCGTTCCACAACACCAGGAGCCAACCGTTCCACCACCATGTGTGTATCTGTCTTGATGGGCCCTTTCCCGTCCAACGGTATGCCCAAAGGATTGACAACCCTTCCGATCAAATCCGGACCGGAAGGGACTTGCGTGATCCTATGTGTACGCTTAACAAGATCGCCCTCCTTGACAAGATGACCCTCTCCGAGCAAAACCGCACCCACACTGTTTTCTTCCAGATTCAGAGCCAGACCGTAGACATCGTTGGGGAACTCGATGAGTTCGTTGAACATAACATGGTCCAATCCATAAACGCGGGCAATGCCGTCTCCCACCGAAGTGACTGTTCCGACTTCCTTGATGTCGATTTCTGTATCATAGCCTTCGATCTGTTGTTGGATGATTTTGCTAATTTCGTCTGCTTTTATTTCCATTCCTATTCCTCGACAATTTTTTGTTTAAGCCTCTCTAAATCTCCCTGGATAGAGGCATCATAAACGATGTTTCCCTTCCTGATGGAAAGTCCACCGATCAGTGATTGATCCATTTTATATGTCAGCGTAACCGGACGCTTCTCAAGCAGAGCGAGTTTTCCCTTCAAGCGCTTTTTCTGATCCGGGCTTAGAGGGATAACAGAGCTCACTTCAAAAGTGGAAATTCCCTGTTCCTCATTCCAAAGAACGGGCAAGAATTCAAGAATCTCTGGTAATAGCATCAAGCGATCATTTTCCACAAGGAGGAGCAAAAATCGTTTGGATTTGTTACAGACTGCGGTTCGCTCAAGAATCTGTGCCGCAATCTCTTTCTTTTTTGTCGCAGGAAGAAACGGGCTTTGGAGTGTATCATGGAGTTTTGGGTAGGAAGATAAAAAATTATCAAATTCACTCAGTTCAGCATTCAAAGAATCAAATTCCCCCACATTTTTGGCGGAATTAATGAGCCCTTGAGCGTATCTTTGTATCAGAATTTGACTTCTCATGAAGTTTTTCAATCCTTTCGATGGATTTATCTATGAGTGACAAATGAAACTCTTCGGTCATTCGATCTTGAATGCTCTGCTGAGCCAAATCAGCGGCAAGAGCAATCGTGTATTCTTTGATTTCGCGGATGGCATCCTGTGTTAGCATCTCGATTTCCCGGCTTGCGAAATGCTTTAGGCGATCGGCAGCCTGCTTGGCTTCCTCGAGTACGTGTTGGTGGAAGGACTGGCCTACAGCCTCAGCCTCTTGCTGCATCTTTTCGATCTCTTCATCCAGCTTTCCCAAACGCGACTCCATATGATTCAGTTTTTCTGCCGCCTCTTCGTGAG